>NZ_JBAGBW010000003.1 GCF_039822205.1 Thermodesulfobium sp. 4217-1 | reverse complement strand
TTCTAACGCTTAATGGTATTATTATAATAATTTTTATAGTGGAAGGGGTGCAAACTATGTCAGAAAAAAGCGTTCCATGGTACTTAGAGATCAACAAAAGCCAGTGGTATTCTCTTTTTGCAGGTTTTATGGGATGGGGGTTAGATGCATTTGATGTTATGCTTTATGCCTTCGCTCTCACAAGTATCATGAAAGAGTGGTCCATAAACACCGCAATTTTAGGACTCTTGGCTTCACTTACTCTACTTTCTTCAGCTGTTGGCGGTATAATATGGGGCATTGTCGCCGACAAAATTGGTAGGAAAAAGGCTTTGATGTCAACTGTATTAATATTTTCAATTTGTTCTGGTTTAAGCGGTATCTCTCAAGACATTTGGCAGCTTGCAATAGCAAGAACTCTTCTTGGACTGGGAATGGGCGGCGAATGGGCTACTGGTGCCCTGCTTGTAAGCGAATCTTGGCCAACCAAACACAGAGGAAAGGCAATAGGCATTATGCAAAGCGGTTGGGCGATAGGCTACTTCTTAGCCGCATTAGTAGCTGCTTATGTTATTCCAGCACATGGATGGAGGGTACTTTTCTTTATAGGCATACTTCCAGCTCTATTTATATTTTATGTAACAAAATTTGTAGATGAACCAAAGATATGGATTGAGAAAACTGATAAGAACAGAGCTTTTCTGTCTTCATTTGTAGAAATATTTAAGCCATACCTGCTTAGATATACATTAATTACCACTTTAATTAGCTCAGCAGTTATGTTTGCTTATTGGGGATTATTTGTCTGGCTACCTGGATTTTTAAGCTCTCCAGTAGAAAAAGGCGGAGCAGGACTTAGTATAGTAAAGAGTTCGAACTTTATGATGCCAACTATGGTCGGTGCCTTTTTAGGATACGTTAGTTTTGGATTTATAGCAGATAGATTGGGAAGAAGACCTACATTTTCTTTTTACCTCATAATATCAGCAATTTTGGTATATTTTTATGGACACACAAAGGATGCTAATACGCTAATGTTGCTCGGTCCTTTCCTTGGATTCTTTGGATCAGGGTATTTTAGCGGATTTGGAGCATTCATCTCAGAACTCTTCCCCACAAAAGCAAGGGGTGCAGGGGTAGGCTTCACCTACAATACAGGCAGAGCGCTAAGCGCATTTGCTCCTACAGTAGTAGGTTTCTTTGCTATTAGCTATGGTCTTGGCGCGTCACTAACAATTACTTCTATCTTTTTCTTTCTCGGTGCGATCTTAATATTTTTCTTGCCAGAAACAATGGGCAAAGAATTACAGTAAATTTACTAGGGTGCAAGAAATTTGCACCCTAAATTTTATTCCAATCCTACCATTTTTCTTAAATCAAAAAGTAAGTCATATTCACTCTCTTCCAAATATCCAAGCTTCAAAACAGCCTCTTTTATTGATATATTCTCTGTAAAAGCTTCCTTTACAACATTCGCTGTTTTATCATAACCGATATATGGATTGAGAAAGGTAGCACTCATAAGAGAATTTTTCAGATAATAATTTATCTTCTCAATATTTGGAGTGAGGCCCTTCACACACTTGTTATCAAATGAGCTTATTGAATCAGATAAAAGCTTTACAGATTGCAAAAAATTATAAGCAATTACCGGTGCAAAAACATTTAATTGAAAGTTTCCTTGGCTAGAAGCAAAAGAGATTGTTAAGTCGTTCCCAAATATCTGGCAAACAACCATTGTAATTACTTCACACTGAGTTGGATTAACCTTTCCAGGCATTATTGAACTGCCTGGCTCATTTGCAGGAATAGAGATTTCACCTATACCGCATCTTGGTCCGCTTGACAACAGCCTAATATCATTTGCAATCTTCATGAGATCGGTTGCAAGAGATTTTAAAGCACCATGTGAAAATACTATTTGTTCTCTGCTACTCAAAGAGTAAAACTTATTTGCCGATGGAGAGAAATTTTCACCCGTAATTTTATTTATTTCCCTAACAGCGATATCTTCAAAACCATGATGAACGTTCAATCCTGTGCCAACAGCTGAACCACCCAGAGCCAGATCCTTTAATTGATCCAATGAACTCTCAATCATGCTTTTCGACCTGTCAATCATTGTCTGCCAAGCAGAAATCTCTTGGCCAAGAGTTATAGGGACGGCATCTTGAAGGTGAGTCCTACCTACTTTTATTATATTTTTATATTGACTTGATTTATCCTTAAGAGTCTCGCTAAATTTATCCAGTGCAGGGAAAAGAAATTTTTTAATTTCCGATACAAAGGCAATGTGCATTGCAGTAGGGAAAATATCATTCGTGCTTTGACACATATTAACGTCGTCATGAGGATCTACAATATTTTCCTTTAGAATCTGATTAGCCCTATTTGCTATAACTTCGTTTATATTCATATTAGTGCTTGTTCCGCTGCCAGTTTGCCATATATGCAATGGAAATTGATCAAGGAATTTTCCGTCAATTATTTCATTGACTGCTTCAACTATCGCTTTAGACTTTTTCTCTTCAAGAATTTTTAACTTCAAATTCGCCTTTGCAGCAGCCTTCTTCACTATACCAAGAGACTTAATAATTTCAAATGGCATAACTTCATTCCCAACTTTAAAGTTCTCAATAGCCCTTTGAGTTTGAATCCCCCAAAGCTTTTCTTCTGGGATCCTTACCTGACCAATCACATCTTCTTCAACTCTAAAATTCATTCAATTTACCTCCTAACTATTTATGAATTTTACTAAATTAACTTAAAAGTGTAACCATTTACAAGATTGAGAAAATTTAGAATTGTCTAAGAAATTAGTAAATTTAATTTATTAAAAAATAAGTATTTTTTATTATAAAATGATTATGAAATGCATTGCTATAAAAAAGTAATATTTATAAATAAATTTTAATGAGGGGCGAGAGTAACTTTATGAAAAAACAAAACTTAAGCATTATCTTTGAAAAGATCAAAAATTCCTGTGTCTTAGACAAAGGCATTTATAGAAACACCACTGACGAAAATCCTTTAGAAATTGCTATTGTGATGAGGTCAATTGATGCAAGGTTCGTGCTGGTCAATGCGCATTTGGATCTTGAAGATGAAAAATCAATAATTTTGGAAAATCTATACGATATTGAGGGTCATTTATTTTCATTCCAATTCAAGAAAAACCTCCCTGCCACATATAACAGTATAACTTCAATATATCCAAATGCCAATTGGGGAGAAAGTGAGTGTTTTGAAATGTTTGGCATTGATTTTACTGACAATAAAGACGTAAAAAATGGACTTCTACTTACATCACAAAAAGAATTAAAAATGCCTCTTCTTAAACAAGAAACAGAAAAAATTTTAATAAGAAAAAATAAAGTTCAGGAGGACAAAATTGTCTGAAAGTGAGATAAAAAAGGGTTTTTCTCTACCGATTGGGCCTATTCACATAGCCCTCGAAGAACCAGCCACATACACTCTTGAAGCAGAAGGTTCCAGAATAAAGAGCGCTACAATAGATTTAGGTCACGTACATCGCAGTATTGAATATCTATCTGCAACCAAAAATTTCTGGCAAATAATTCCACTTGTCGAAAGAGTTTGCGGAATATGAAGTATGACCCATCCAATGGCCTGGGTCCAGGCAGTAGAAAAACTTGGAAATGTTAACGTACCCCCAAGAGCTAAATGTTTAAGAACAGTAGTTAGCGAACTTGAAAGAATTCATTCACACCTTCTTTGGGCAGGAATAGCAGCACATGTAATTGGTTTTATAAGCGTATTTTATTTAATATGGAATTCGAGGGAAAAAGTAAAAGATCTAATGGAATTAACCACCGGGCACAGAGCAAACTATTCGTTTAATACGATAGGCGGAGTAAGAAGGGATATTACAGATTTAGAACAAATTTTTAAGGTATTAAACGAAGTGGAAGAAGATTGCAAATCATTTATTGACGTAGTTATGAATGACAAAACAATTGAACTCAGGACCAAAGGGGTTGGGGTCCTCACAAAAGAAGATGCAATTACATATTCAGTCGTAGGACCTGTCGCAAGAGCATCTGGAATGCCACAAGATATTAGAAAAGTTGACGAGCCAGGAGCTGCTTACGACATGGTCGACTGGCAAGTAATCGTCTCTGATGGATGTGATGTTTTTGCAAGAGTAGAAGTGAGGCTCTTAGAAATTTTGGAAAGCATACACATTATCAAAGAACTTCTAAAAATTATGCCAGATGGCCCAATTGCTAAAGAAATTAGACCAATAATTCCCGAAGGTACAGCAATAGGTAGGCATGAGGCGCCAAGGGGCGAGGACGTTCACATTCTGGTATCTGATGGTTCGGATGTTCCCTTTAGGCACAAGATTAGAGCCCCGAGCTTTGTCAATCTTCCAGCCCTCTCAGCAATGCTGCCCAATAACGATTTGGCAAATGCTACCTTAATAGTTGCCAGCGTAGATCCATGCCTCTCATGTACTCAAAGATAGGAGGAAGATGTGAGACTTAGAATAAATCAAAAAAAATGTATTGGATGTCAAAAATGTATGGATGCGTGCAAAGAAATAAACAATTCATCTCAACCAAGAATTTTTATATCAAAAAATGAATCTACAGAAAGCTTCAAAATCACATATTGCACAATGTGTGGAATATGTGAAAAGGTTTGCCCTGTAAAAGCTATAGATAGGAGAAAGGGAGTAATTGATATAAATCCTGATGCATGCGTTGGCTGTAAAACTTGCTACTATATGTGCCCATTTGGCGCAATCGAAATGATATCAAGACAAAGCACACATTATGTAAAAATAATAGCTCAAAAATGTAATCTTTGTGAAAAAAATAATTTCGTTGCTGCGTGCGCTCAGGCCTGTCCAACAGGGGCAATCGAACAGGCAGCAACAATTTCTACAGAATAAGAGTAAAGGAGGAGAAATTTGTTAGACAAAAATTTTATAATTTTTCTAAGCATAGGAATTCTTTTTTCTGGAAGTATAATCTCTTTCCTATTTCACAAAATAAATTCGCGCAAGTTTCATGGATCTATTTCGATAATTACTTCTCTAATTTCTTTACTAACCATAATATACCTTTGCATAAATTTTATTAATCATCCTTTTTCTACCAGTCCCTTCAGCCAAAACCTTTTCAACATTATTAATTTGAACTTAATACTAAGAGCCGATGGAATTAACTTATTTTTTGCACTTTTTGGATCCTTTATTAGTTTTTGCGTTTGCATTTATTCTATTGAGTATATGTCTCACGAAAAAAATGGAATGGGCCGATTTTTTGGTCTTATGCAGCTCTTTATTGGTGGATATCTTGGAGTAGTATTGAGTGATAATTTAATCTGGACGTATATTTTCTTTGAACTTATTGGACTTTGTTCTTATCAACTAATCGGCTTTTGGTATGAAAGAGATCTTTCAAGCTACTCTGCGAAAAAGGCATATCTTATGACACACATTGCTGGATACGGGCTGTTACTTGGTATTATTGCTATTGCATATTGTACACATGGAAATCTAATTATCTCAAAACTTGAAGGAAGTAGTTTTGGCATATATACCAATATAATCCTTCTAGGAATATTAATTGCATGTATGGCAAAATCTGTTCAATGGCCGCTTCACACATGGATACCCTTCGCCATGAACACTGTGACTCCTGTTAGCGCACTTTTACATGCTGCATGCCTTGTTAAAGCTGGTGTGTATATCCTTGTAAAGATGTATGTAATATTGTATCCCTATCCGCTACCATGGAACGCACTGATAGTTACTGTAGGCTCGTTAACATCACTAATTGGCGTAATGTATGCGCTAAAACAGACAGAGATAAAAAAACTTCTTGCCTTTCATACCGTATCTCAAATTGGATATATGGTTGCGGGAATTGGACTTGGAACCCCCCTTGGGATTGCAAGCGCACTTTTTCACGCGCTTAATCATGGGCTATTTAAATGCACTCTATTTTTATGCTCTGGGATAATGCAAAACGCTACAGGCAGCAAAGACCTTACAAAGATGGGTGGACTTTTTAAAAAACTTCCATTTACAGCTGCCCTCTTTCTTATAGGATCGTTTTCAATATCAGGCGTGCCGGGTTTTAATGGATTTATAAGTAAATGGATGTTTTATTATGCAGCAATTCAAGCAAATTATCCATTTGCTGCGGCTATTGGTCTTATTGCAAGCACTCTTACCCTGCTTTCTTTCATAAAGGCATCTTCAACAGCCTTTTTTGGATTCCAAAAAGAAGAATTTAAAAATATACAAGAAGGCAAATATAAAATTGAAATATTCTCAATTTCTCTGCTCGCAATCTTTTGCATACTAATTGGAATATTGCCGCAATTTTTGATTTCATATCTTCTTGTTCCAGCTCTTCATAGCCTTAACTTAAATTTAAACCAGGAAATATTCAACTTTAACCTAGGGGTCTTGTTATCCTCTGGAGGAGGCTACCTTGCAAGCTTTACCGCCATATTCGCAATAGTGGCTATTTTTGCTCCTATCATAATAATTTTCGCCACAAACAAAAAGTTCAAAAGAGTTCAAAGCTTTACCGGTGGAGAGGTAAAAACAAGCTCATTAAAAAACATCAATGCATTTGATTACATATTCGATGTTGAAAGCCTTTCAAAAAACTTTTACAGATTTACAGATTCTGACAAGTGGTATGACTTTTCAAATGATTTGTTAAAAACTGCATTTGAAATTATATATATACCTATAAAGTGGCTTGAAAACGAGATGTGGCTGGTGACGAGCATAGTTTCAATGATAATAGTAATAGCTATTGTCCAACTAGTTAGATGACAAGGAGGTGTTAACTTGGTATTAATATCTGATTTATTATTAGCAATATGTCTAATATTACTTTCAAATGCAAAAAATAAAATTATAAGATTTATATTAGTTTTGATTGCATTTTCTTCATTAGGATACGATCTAATTAACTTAGGAATTTTTTCACCTTTTGACTTAAGGGCATTTTTTATAATAACGGTATTTATCGTCTCTGCTATGATTTCTATCATATTGTCAGTTAAGGATTTCGAGAAATCAGTTTCACCTTTGTACGTAATAGCATTTATCTTTCAGTTATTCGCACTCTTAAATCACGATGCATTGCTTTACAGCATTGTGTTAGAACTCTTAAGTTTAATAACATTTGGCTTCCTATTTATGAAAATTAAATCTTTTAACTCTTACAAAATATATTTTATTGTTAACATAATCTATTATTTACTTTTTATTTTAAATAGCACAAGTTTTATTTCATTTACTGGCCTTCTAGCTATAATTGCAATATCTTTAAGGTTAGCTGCCACACCATTTCACTGGTGGCAACCAAAATTCGTTAGCATCACAAATCCTATAATATCATCTGCAGTTGTATGTGTCGGAGAAGTAATAGACTTTTACCTATTGTTCTTCATATTGCAAGAAGTTAAGTCGATATCATTTATAACATATCAAGATCTAAACAATATACTGTTCTTCGTGGCAATATTATCAATTGTTGTCGGAGCAATAATGGCATACCTTGAAAAAGATCTAAAAAGACTTCTCTCTTATTCGACAATTGATGACACCGGCTACTTTCTTTTAGCGCTTGCAATTGGAAATAGTTTAGGATTAATCGCAGCCATAATAATATTAATAAATCATTCTGTTTCAAAATTTGGGCTATTCGTTATAACTGACAAAATTGAAAGTATTTTTTGCACCACAAATATATCAGAATTAAGCGGCATTGCAAAAAAATATCCATTTTTATCAATAACATTTTTGATTTTCTCACTTAGCCTAATAGGCGCTCCTTTCTTGCCTGGTTTTTCTGGAAAATTGTTACTTTATCAGGCAGCTTTTGATAAAAGCTTGTTGCTTAGCATCTTTCTAATTATTGCAAGCTGCTTGACTCTTATTTACTATATCCGTGCCTATCATAAAATTTTTTGGGGAAGTGAAGAAAGCATGGCAAAAAACAAGATAAGTTTTGAAGAAAAATTTGTTACAAATATCTCGCTCACAATTTTATGTATAGCAATTTTATATTTTGGTATATACCCAAACTATTTAATAAACGTCATCAATAGCTTGATTAAGGTGGTAAATTAAAATGATTTTTAAGATTGGAAGAAGTAAATCACCCTGGTTGTTTCATTTGAATACAGGTTCTTGCAATGGCTGCGACATAGAAATTGTAGCTCTTCTTGCATCAAGATACGATGTAGAGAGACTGGGCTGCAAATTAGTTGGCAGCCCAAAGCATGCAGATATATGTCTGGTCACTGGCCCTGTAACAGCAAGATCTAAGGAACCTCTTTTAAGAATATACGATATGCTGCCAAACCCAAAGGTAATTGTGTGCATTGGCGCGTGTTCTATAAGTTCTGGGGTATTTACAGATGGATATAGCATTGTAGGTCCTGCCCATAATTTAATTCCTGTAACCGCTTATGTCGGAGGATGCTCTGCTCATCCTAAGAATATATTTTTGGGATTACAAAAAGCCATAGAGGTTTTTAAGGAGGGAAGATGATTTCATATATACTTTCAATTTTAATTTTTCCCGGTTTTCTCTTTTCATTCTTGCTTGGAGGTCTTATGGACTCATTTAGAAGAAAGTTAAAGGCAAAAATGCAGCTTAGAATTGGTCCTCCACTGACACAAGGCTTCTACGATATTATAAAGTTATTTAGCAAAGAAACCTTAATCCCAGAAAATATGCCATGGGTTCTGTATTTTATAACCCCAATTATAGGCGTAGTGTCCATATCAATTGCTCTCTCTCTTTTTCCTATTCCATTACCATTTGTCAAGTTTAACTCACACAAAATACCATTCGATCTTATAGTAATATTTTATCTCTCTGAAGTGCCTACTATTTGTTATCTTTTATTTGGATACTTTACGAACTCTATATTTGGTCAAATAGGAGCATCAAGAAAGGCCCAACTTCTTTTTGCATACAACGTGCCAATGATATTGATCATTACGGCACTAGCTTTTAGCGTAAACGGATCCCCAACTTTTAATTTATTTGACCTTGCTGCAAAGGGTTTTAATACCACATCAATCTTTTTAAAAATCATATTTATTCCGATATTTATTTTGTGTTCACTTGCGAAGCTAAAGCTTAATCCCTTTTCAATACCAAATGCTGAACAAGAAATATTGGAGGGACCTACGGTAGAGGCAAGCGGGCCTGCCCTTGCGCTTTTTGAAATCTCGCATTTTATGGAGTGGGTTATTTTGGGATTTTTATTTTCTTATCTATTTTTACCAATATTCATCATACCAACAAATCTTATATTAATCTCAATAATATTAATATGCTTTGTATTCGCATCGCTGCTCTCATTATTAGAAGCCGCAACAGCAAGAATTGAGCTTAATCAGGCAATTAATATATTTGTAAAATTTACCTGGCCAATTTCTATATTAGGGCTTTTATTAGCATTTTTCACACATGTTTAAATTGTATATTAGAAAGGAGACGCCATGCTTCCACTGATAAGAATCTTAATTGAGAATATTTTTAAGCCACCCATAACAGAAGATATATCGAGTGTTAACTTGCCAAAGCATCCAAAGGGATTTCACGGCTATCCAGAACACGATCCCACCAGATGTATTGCATGCGGTATATGTCAGTACTTTTGCCCGGCAAAGGTTATAAAAATATCACAGATAGATGACAAAATAAACTATCATATGGACTTAGATCAGTGCACCTGTTGTGGACAGTGTATAGATTATTGTCCTACTAATGCAATAAAGCACATGCCAAACCCATATTTTGTTACCACCAATCTCGATGATTTTAAGGTCGATCATCAAATAAACCTTATAAAGTGCGCAAAATGTGACGCCTTTATACCAGATATGACGCTTATAGCAAACAAATTGTTTGGTGAGGGAAAACCAATCCCAAAACATTTGTCTATGTGCCCTAAATGTAAAAGAAAACCATAACGCCATTTAACCTGTATCCTTGACATAGTTTCAAAAACAATCTATTATAATCATAATACTTATGATTATGAGGTTTTTTATGTTAGATAACATTGATTTAAAAGTTATAAGGGAGCTAATGTCAAATGCCCGTTCATCCTGGTCCCAGTTAGGAAGTTTGTTAAATATGTCACCTCCCGCAGCAGCAGAGAGGGTTCATAAATTGGAAATTTCAGGGGTTATAAAGGGATATTCAGCAATAATCGATCCCAATATGGTTGGATTGGGATTAACAGCTTTGATATTTATCACAATAGAAAATCCCGAAGGAAGAGCCTACTTTTTACAAAAAACTAAAACTATACCAGAGATCTTAGAGTGTTATCATATTACTGGAGACGCTGACTACATGGTTAAGATCCGCTGTTCAAATACAAATGATTTAGAAAAAATTATCAGCAACGAACTTAAATCTATAGCTGGTATAAAAACAAAAACAATGGTAGTTCTATCAACCGTAAAAGAAGTCTCATCGCTTCCAGTTAATGTAAATGTTGTCTAATCTGTCTTTCTTAACTAAAGGGTTTTTTATAGGAATTTCAGTTGCAGCCCCAATTGGACCGATAAGCATACTCTGCATAAAAAGAACCTTATCAAATGGGCTCTCAAATGGTCTTATATCAGGATTGGGAGCTGCAACTGCTGACAGTGCATATTCTTTTTTAGCGATAATTGGCATCTCAAAAATATCAAAATGGCTCCTTGACAGTCAATATATTATTCACTTAGTAGGGGGGATATTTTTAATCTATCTTGGTTATACTATTTTTAAATCAATACCAGTAAAGGATTCAAAAAAAGAATCACGCATAGGATTTATTAGCTCATACTTATCAACTCTTTTTTTAACAGTAATCAATCCAATGACAATATTATCATTTGGGGCTATCTTTGCAGGGGTCGGTTTGTTCAATAACAATATAGAATTTAGCTATTCAATATTTCCAACTATCGGAGTTTTTTTAGGCTCAACTTTTTGGTGGATAATTCTTTGTTCAACAACAAACTTAATGCGCGAAAAGTTAAGTCAAAATAATCTCGTTCTTGTAAACAAGCTCTCAGCCCTGGTAATTTTGGGCTTTGGAATAATTAGTCTGATATCAATCTAACTACTTTTCGATAACTTCCGAATCACAATATTCGTTTGAGTTAATATCTCCAGCAAGCAAATTAAAGCGCCTGGCAATTGAAAAAGAAACCTTCTCCAATAGAGCTAGAAAATATTTTACGAAGAGATCTTTAGTAAAAACTACTGATAAAACAATCAAAATCCAAAAAACACAGCTTAAAGTCCCCCAACCAAAAGAATCAAACCTTCTCATAGCAAAAAATAAACTAAATAGAAAAAACACAATATACACAAACGATGCAGGTAGCATAAGCTTTCTTCCTGTCTTTACAAAATGTTCTTTGCGGTCCAAGACCCTCCACCTCCAAAAAAAATCATATAATATTATACACTAAATTTAATATCTTAAAAACAAGAAAAGTCAATCGTCTTGCTCTACTTAGAAATACATGCAGACTTTAGCAAATCGGCTATAAAATCTTTAAAACCTAATGGATGAATGTGAAGATATGATGCCATAACCCTTTTATACACCACGCCATCGAGTTTATTCATTATGCCATTTCCCCTAAGAACTTTCATAGAAAATTTAATATCTTCACTTCTATTCATAGATACGCTGCTATGGTGAAATTCATGTCCTCTAATCCTTGTCCTTTTTGGGAAAAATGGATTCTCTTCAAATACCTCAACCTCTTCATAACCATGTCCCACAGGTTTTTTATCCATATGAATGCCAAATGGCAAGAGCCCAACCATATTATATTTATTACCGTCGTTTTCAATAAAATCAGATAAATACATTAACCCGCCGCATTCAGCATAAATTGGATTATTGTTCTCGCCAAAATCCTTAATAGATCTCCTTAGCGAATCATTTCCCTCAAGCTCTTTAGCAAAAACTTCAGGAAACCCTCCGCCAATATAAAGCACATCTATATCTGGAAGACGCTTATCCGTTAAAGAATTTATGATTTCTACTTTTGCACCTGACATTTTCAAAAAATCAAATACTTCAGGGTAATAAAATGAAAAAGATATATCCTGTAAAATACCAATCTTAACGTCAGACAAAAGATCGTATCCAGTTAGATTATCAATAAGCTTACTGATTGGTTCTACAGGATCTTTGGCTATATCGAAAAACAAATCCCAATTCATATGTTCATCTACAGCATCAGCAAATCTGTCAATTACAGAATTTAGTTCCAATCTTTCTTTAGCAGGTATTAGCCCTAAATGTCTATCTGGAATGGACAATCGTTTGTCATCCTTAGGGAAAGAGGCTAAGACATCTGGTAAATTATAGTGTTCCAATGCATTGATAATTAAGTTTTTCTGCCTGTCTCTTGCAACTTTATTTAGTATTACGCCCTTTATATCTATTTCTTTATCGAATTCGACATAGCCCTTTATAAGTGCGGCACAACTTCTTGTTATTCTCTGAACAGGCATAACAAAGAGAATAGGACTATCAATTATTTTTGCAATTTCAGCAGTTGAACCCGTACCCAAATAGTCAATTCCGTCATAGAGTCCCATTGCCCCCTCTATTATTGAAATATCTGCATCAGAAGAGTTTCTGATGAAAGAATCTAAAATTGTTTCTTTATCCATCATAAATAAATCTAAATTTCTGCATGATCTTCCCGAAGACATAGAAAGCCAGCTAGGATCTATAAAATCAGGCCCTTTTTTAAAAGTTTGAACTGTGTATCCTTTTCTTGAAAGCGCACGAGTTAGTCCTATTGAAAAGGATGTTTTGCCAGATCGGCCAAATGGAGCGGAAATTAAAATTTTTTTAAAATTTTTCTTCACTAAGATAAAACCTCAATCGCATTATTTTTACATACTTTTTCGCATTTTTTACAAGCATCGCACCTTGACAGGTCAACAAATATTGGCCTAAAAAAACCATTGAGATAGATTACACCCCTAGGACACTCTAAAGAACACCTACCACACATATTACACTTTTCAGGCAAGAAGGATATAGATTTTAAAAAATCCATAGACTATATTAATTTAACCCAAGTTCTTTGCAACATTTGCTTTGTGTTCCAGATATGACTTCAAAATAATCGAACTAGCAATCTCATGAACTTTATTTTTATCTTTGTTGCCAAGAATCTCCTGAAGTTTTAGTGCCTCCTTAGAAGAATATCTTTCGTCAAAGAGGAAAACGCCAACTCCCAAAGTTTCCAATTTTCTCTTAACCTTAAGAATTGACTTAGATGAAGCAGAAGCTACATCTGTCCTTATAGGGTCTCCAAGAACTATTGCCTGTATGCCTTTTTCTTCTATTATTTTTTTAATTTTAATTAAGTCTTCCTTCCAGGTGTTTCTTGTAATTGAACCCATTGGAAAAACAATCTTTTCATCAGGATCGCTTATGCTTAATCCCAGATGGCTAACTCCCCAATCAATTCCCAAATATCTCAAGATTGCTATCTCTCGAATAAATATCTTTAATGTGATTTTTAACAACTTTATATTGATCAGTTAAACCAGCTAGATTCAAGAATCTCGCATAGCTCTTCAAAACACCAACGCTATTTGGATCTATTGACAGTGCCTTTTGATAAGCATAATTAGCGCTATTATAATCATTTCTCAATTCATAATCTTTAGCCATATAATACCAACTATAAATATCAAGGGGATCTTTATCAATACAAATACTCAGTGCGCCAATGCTTTGGGCCCAATTGCCTTGCAAGTAATACTTTATTCCCTCAGCAAGAAAATATTCTCTTGAATTCATTAAAGAGACTGGAGTCGATTCTAAGGTTCTCTCAATCAACGATTCATCTAAGCTAAGAGCAGCCGATCTTAGATTGATTTTTAACACGTTATCGCTGTTGTCTTTAAAAGAACTAGAATATTCAAGTGAGCTTTTGTAAAGACCGCTATTATTTATAGTCTCAAGAATATATTCGTGTGTCCTATCCCCCCAATTTGCAAAGGATCTCCCGCAAAAAAATATAGTAATGCATACAAACATTAGAACAATTTTTTTGTAAGACACTTTATGATCCTCCTTTATAATAATACAAAATAAATCTACTATTCCTTGGGGCTTAACTCATTCAAAATTTCATTAATTATTTTATTAGACATCTCTGGAGAAGCCTTACCCTTAGTCTCCCTCATCAGTTGACCGACAAGAAATCCTACTGCATTCTTTTTTCCCTTAAGAAAGTCTTGGACAGCTTTTGGATTTTCTTCTACGATCCTTTTAGCAGTATCGATCAAGAATCCCTCATCAGAAATCTGTTTAATCCCAAGCTTTTCAATAATATTTCTTGGAGACTCAATCATTTCGAAAACCTTTTCAACAACTTCCTTCGCTTGTCTAATGCTTATTATTTTCTCATCAATAAGATCGAGAATTTCTTTTAGATAGAGCGGGGTAAAAACATTACTATCAGGTTCTATTTTTTTCTCGTTCCAAAAATAAGTTAAGTCACCCAGTATCCACTTTACAGCCTCTTTAGGGGAGCACTTACATTTCACACACTCATCAAAAAAGTTGGCTAATTTCAAATCAAAAATAAGTGTGGAGGCATCATTTTTACCAATACCTAACTCTTCAATAAACCTAAAATATTTTTTCAATGGAAGTTCGGGCAAGTTGCACGATATGCTCATAACTTCTTCATCGGTAATAACTACAGGCAAGAGATCTGGTTCAGGAAAATATCTATAATCGTGAGCTTCCTCTTTCGTTCTCAGAGAATGAGTTGTACTATCACGTTCATCAAAATGTCTTGTCTCTTGAATTATAATTCCACCAGAACTTATAACATGTGACTGCCTGTTAATTTCAAATTCTAATGCCTTTTCAAGAGATTTCAAAGAGTTCATATTTTTAATTTCGACTTTAGTTCCAAGAGTACCATCAGGATTTTTTAGGGATATATTTGCGTCACAGCGCATAGATCCTTCTTCCATATTTCCATCTGAAACGTCAAGGTACCTCAAGAGATTCCTGAGCTCGAACATAAAAAGTCTAGCCTCTTTTGGAGACGAAATATCAGGCTCAGTAACGATCTCCATCAGAGGTGTACCAGCTCTGTTATAGTCCACCATGCTCTGCTCTGATTCCATTATATCGCCTGTGTGTATTAGTTTTCCAGTATCTTCTTCAAGATGGATTCTATGAATTCTTACCTTTCTAAGCTCATCATCACAGAAAAATTCAAGATATCCATTCCTGCAAAAGGGCAAATCATATTGTGAAATCTGATAATTTTTGGGCATATCGGGATAAAAATATTGTTTTCTATCAAATTTGGAATATCTAGAAATTGTACAATTAAGAGCTAAACCACTCATAACGGTATATGTAACTGCCTTCTTGTTGGAGACAGGAAGAGAGCCAGGCAGAGCCATACATACAGGGCACACGTTAGAATTTGGTTTATCGCCAAAAGATGTCCTACAGCCACAAAACATCTTTGTGTTTGTTTTCAATTGAGCATGAATCTCCAAACCAATTACGACATTATTATTCATAAATCTATCTACCTCCCAATAGAGAAGGCTCAGCCTCAAAATTTATAATTGATTCAATCTTACTTGCAAAATTTAGAACATCGTTATCGTTAAAGGGTTTACCAATAATTTGCAATCCGATAGGAAGACCTTTTTTATCAAGACCAACTGGAATAGAAATTCCAGGGAGCCCTGCAAGGTTTACGGGGATGGTAGCTATATCAGATAAATACATTGAAAGTGGATCGTTCGTCTTATCACCTTTTTTAAAAGCAGTTGTCGGGGAAGTTGGACATATTAAGCAGTCATACTCTCCAAAGGCTTTCTCAAAATCATTGACTATAAGAGTTCTAACTTTTGATGCCTTTAAATAGTATGCATCGTAATAGCCGCTCGAAAGAGCATAGGTTCCCAACATTATTCTTCTTTTTACCTCACTACCAAAACCACGCCCTCTTGTTTGAAGGAAGGTCTCAATAATATCCTTGCCTTCCACCCTCAGTCCATATCTCACACCATCAAATCTTGCAAGGTTTGAGCTAGCCTCAGAAGTGGCTACTAGGTAGTAAACTGGCAGTGAGTACTGTAGATGCGGAAGAGAACAAAAATCAACTTTGCAGCCCTCTGATTTAAGAAGTCTTATAACGTTGTTCAAAGAATCCAAAACTTCAGAATCAAACCCCTCTGTTTCATAAAGTTCTTTGACAATACCTATCTTATATTCTTTTATATTCTTATCTACCGGAGAAAATACGTAAGGATGAGAAGTGGAATCCATTTCGTCTTTTCCGCTAATCACAGAAAAAGCAGCCTCTACATCCTTCACTTTTGTAGCAAAAGGTCCTATCTGATCAAGAGATGATGCAAAAGCCACTAAACCATATCTTGATACAGTGCCATAAGTTGGCTTAAATCCTACTACACCACAAAAAGAGGCAGGCTGTCTTATAGAGCCACCAGTATCTGAACCTGTAGCAAGCGGGACAAATCTCGCTGCAACAGCAGATGCCGATCCTCCTGAGCTTCCTCCAGGAACCCTATCTATGTCCCATGGGTTTGAGGTAGTGAAGAATGCGGAATTTTCAGTGGAAGAACCCATAGCAAATTCATCTAGGTTGGTTTTTCCAACAACAATTGCACCTGCATCAATCAACCTTTGGACAGCCGTAGCGGTATATATCGGAGTAAAAGGTTCAAGAATTTTAGAGCTGCAAGTGGTTTTGAAACCATTGACACACATATTATCCTTTATTGCCACTGGCACTCCCCATAAAGGTTTTGAATCAATTTCGTCAAAGCTCAGGGATTCAACGCTTTTGTAAGCATATTCTTCCATTAAAGTAACAAAAGAATTTATCTTTGGTTCATAAAGTTTTATATTACTGAAAACATAATCTAATACTTCTCTTGGGCTAACACTCTTATTTTTATAACCCTTAATTAGTTGGCCAATTGTAAATTTTTTAGTTTCCATTTTTTTCCTCCACAATTCTGGGAACTAAAAAGTAGGTCGTAGCGCTACTTGGGGCATTCGACAGAATATCATCCACAGAAAAGGACTCTTTCACGATATCTTCTCTAAATATATTATTTATGGGAAAGGGGTGAAAAGTAGGAGCCACATTATCGGTATTTACGTCGTTTAATGTAATAAAATAGTTCAAAATATTGCCAAGATCCTCTTTAAGCTTGTCTACTTCATCATCTTTTAGTTCCAATCTTGCTAGATTGGCTACATGCAGTATTGTCTCCCTATCAATCAAGACTCTCCTCCTTAAAAAGTTATTAATATAAATTTATTTATGTAAAAAAGTCGTTACACTCATTATATACCAGGTTGCTGGCAAAAATATTATCTGAGCCAGAACAAGAGATCCCAATACTCTTGTGAATAGCAGCAAATAAACCATTGACTCGACATTATTATATGTTCTTCTTTTATGCAGCGCATCATCGGTAATCAAAGCAGCAGTAGGATCTACGACAAAGGCCATCAATATAGTAGCTACGCCATTTACAATTCCCGAAAGCTGAGTAGCTGTCACCCTGTAAGCAGCCAGATGAGCTCCAGCAAATAGAGATGACATTACCCCAACTGTATATACTGCAACAACAATTATATTAAAAAATATAAAACTTTTCGGTATCTTATGGAAATCAAATTCTTCAAATCTTTTTAAAAATTTTACACTTGATAAGTCTTTATAAATTAACTTTAAATTTTTAAACCTCAGCAATTTGAGTAGTGCCATTGGCACAGAACCAGTTTCATCAAACCAAAGAATTATTCTCGAAAAAAAAGCTATAGAATATGGCATAAGTACTATTGCCAGAACGTCTCCCAATGCTCCACAAAATATAACAGTTCTAAAATTAAATCCTAATCTGTCAATATTTCCTGTTAAAACAGCGGTATCAACTAATACCCCTAAAAGTGGTGCCTGAAACATATTTGACATCCTTGATATTAAAGCGATGATGTTGTAAAAAGATATGGAAGTAGTTATTTTACCAGTCCTTAGACCAGCTAAGCGCAAAGATGATGCAGTAGCCTCTGAAAGGTGAATAGAAAAATCAAAAAGCATTATTAAAAAGAGCAATTAAAGATCCTTTAATTTCTCTTGAAGAACCTTGTTTTGTTCATGAATGTTTTTCTTCATATCTTCTGTATTTTTTAAAACCTTACTCTTTATATCAGGATATTTTATTGCAAGAATTCTCATAGCAAGATAAATTGCATTTTTAACGTTTCCAAGCCCAACTGTTGCAACAGGCACCCCTGACGGCATTTGGACTATAGAAAACATCGAATCCATGCCTGAGACTGGGGAATTAGCAAGAGGAACTCCTATAACAGGCAAAGTTGTTACCGCAGCTAAGACGCCCGGCAGATGAGCAGCAAGGCCTGCAACAGCTATAATAACCTCTACGCCCCTACTCTCAGCTTTTTTTGCCCATTCTATTGTTTCTTCAGTATTTCTGTGAGCAGAGCTCACTACCAGTTCAAATTTTAAATTAAATTTTTTAAGTTCTTTGATTGCTGGAATGATAGTTTCATAATCGTTGTAACTTCCTATTACTATTGAAATCATAAACCGATATCCCTCCTAAAATACATTCCTTCAAAATTAATATATCTAACCAAGCTATAAGCCTTTTCTCTTGCCTTCTCAAAGGTTTCTCCCATGCCTACCACGTTCAAAACTCTGCCAGAAGAAGTTAAGAGATCATTATTGTCTCTTTTTACCCCTGCGAAGAAAATTGCAGTATCTTCATCTTCAAATACTTTTTTATCAATATCAATCTTTTTATCAGTTTCAGGGTTATCAGGATATCCTCTGGCAGCAAGAACAACTGATAGTGCTTTTTTACTTGAAATTTTTGGTTCAGGTATTTGTTCGTTTTTAGCTATAGCATACAAAAGTTCAGACAAATTAAGAATCCTTGGTATAAGCACTTGGGTTTCTGGATCACCAAATCTACAGTTAAACTCAAGAATCGATGGCCCATTTTTCGTTAACATTATGCCAAAATATAAAACGCCCTGATAAGCAATTTTTTCATTCTTTAAAGCATTAATAGTGGGTATAATTATATCATTTTCAATTTTGTTAACCTGAAAATCGGGCAGATCGTCAACAGGAGAATAAGACCCCATACCACCCGTATTCGGTCCTTCATCAAAATCATTTAGTCTCTTGTAATCTCTTGCATTATCTAAAACAACATATCCTTTGTCATTTATTAACACAAATACAGAAAGTTCCTTGCCTGTCAGACATTTTTCTACAAGTATGTATTTAGAAGCTTCTGGAAAGTTTTTTTTAAGAAAAGTCACTGCGTTATTAGCCTCTTCTTTATCATCTACAACTACTACTCCTTTGCCAGATGCAAGACCATCTGCCTTTATGACCACCGGATATTTGCAATGATCAAAATATTTATTCAATGATTCCTCATCTTCATAGAAGACGAAATCTGCTGTTGGCAAATTATTTCTCTTCATAAAAGATTTTGCAAAAACCTTGCTGCCTTCTAATTTTGCCGCTTCAGCACCAGGACCAAAAACATAAAAACCTTTTGATCTCAAAAAATCAGAAACTCCTTCAGTAAGAGGTTTTTCTGGACCTATAACTATCATGTCCACGCCTACTACTTTACAAAAGGATTCTATGTCATCCTTTGCAAGGATCTTGTTTATCCAATTTAGGGATGTACCACCATTTCCTGGAGAAAGAAAGACATCCTTTCCTTCTTTTTTAAGTCTCCAGGCAATTGCATGTTCCCTTGCGCCGCTTCCTATAACTAAAATTGAACCCACATATACCTCCTAATTGATAAGTTATGCTATTAAAATCTTTTAAATATCGATCTAAAGATATGAAACTTAAACATTATGTTTTAGTGATAGAAATGTCTTCTGTGAGTAAAGATCATGGGTATTCCCAATCTATTTGCTTCTTCAATAACCTCTTCATCTCTCCTAGAGCCGCCTGGTTGAATAATTGCCTTAATGCCATATTCACCTGCAAGGGTCACTGAATCTTTAAACGGGAAAAAGCCATCAGAAGCAAGACTTGAACCAGCAGATTTATCCATAGCTCTCATACCTGCAATCTTTACAGACATCACTCTACTTGTCTGTCCTGCACCAGAACCAACCAATTGGCCGTCTTTAGCAAAAACAATAGAATTAGACTTAAAGTTTTTACACAATTTCCATGCAAATATCAAATCTTTCATAGTTTTTTCATCGGGTTTTACCTCTGTCACTACTTCAAAATTGTCCATTTTAAGGAAGTCTTCCGTTTGTAGTAAGAAGCCAGCACCAATTTGTTTTATGTTAAAATTCCAGTTGGTTCTCTTTGTAGACCCTCTTAAAATCCTAAGATTCCTCTTTTCTCGCAAAATTTCTAAAGCCTTTTCGCTAAAGTCATTAGCATATATCACTTCATAAAAGTTTTTATAAATCTCTCTTGCAAGAACTTCATCCACATCCCCATTTATAGCTAAAATGCCACCAAAAGCTGATTCTTTATCTCCCTCATAAGCCTTGGCATAGCTAGTTAAAAGATCATCTGCAACGGCGAATCCGCAAGCTTGGTTATGCTTTATAACCACTATCGCCTTTTCATCTATAAAATCGTTTAGAAAGCGCAGGGCGGCGTCTATGTCTACAATATTGTTAAAAGAAAGCTCTTTGCCGCTTAGAAATTCAGCATCAAGGGGATATCCATCCTCGGTCTTGTAAAGAAAGGCTTTCTGATGAGGATTTTCGCCATATCTAAGACTCTGAATCCTTTTACCAGTGAGAGTAAACTGCTCTTGAAACAGGTCATCAGAAAAATATGCTGCTATATGAGAGTCATAAGAAGCTGTATGCTGAAAAGCTTTAGCAGCAAGATATTTTCTATATTCAAGTGTCATTGTATTGTTTCTTAAAAGTTCAATAGTCTTGTTGTAATCATTTGGATCAATCAAAACGAGAACATCTTTATAATTTTTTGCAGCAGCCCTTATAAGAGCAACCCCTCCAACATCAATCATTTCAATTATTTCTTCTATAGGTGCCCCTCTATTCATAGTTTCTAAAAATGGATAAAGATTTACAACAACCACATCAATGGTGTCTAAATTCTTTATTTGTTGTATGTGATTTGGATTGTCTCTTTGAGCTAAAATGCCACCAAAAATAATTGGATGAAGAGTTTTTACCCTACCACCCAGAATCTCAGGAAAGTGTGTATACTCAGAAACTTCAATCACAGGAAAGTCAAAAGATTTAAGATATTTTGCAGTACCACCTGTAGAAAGTAAACCAAATCCTAACTTGTTTAGCTCCTTAGCAAATTCTTCAATTCCACTTTTATTGTAAACACTTATCAAGGCTCTTTGCATATTGACCTCCCTAAAGTTTATTATATATATTATATATTCTTAATTTTTACCTTTCTTCCATCAATTATTAACCTATTTTGAGCAAATAATGAAACAGCAAAAGGGTAAATCTTGTGTTCTTCTTCTAAGATTCTCGAAGACAGGCTCTCTTCACTATCATCTTCAAGTACACATACGGCAGACTGCAAAATTATTGGCCCAGTATCGGTCCCAGTATCTACAAAATGAACGGTGCATCCGCTAACCTTAACACCATATTCGAGAGCTTGATTGTGAGCGTGAAGTCCAGGAAAAGATGGCAACAATGAAGGATGTATATTCATTGTTCTCCACTTAAAATGCTCTACAAATTCAGCGCCCAAAATTCTCATAAAACCAGCTAAAACGACCAACTCTACGCTGTAGGAATCTAAAACGTTAATTATTTCTCTTTCAAAATCTTCTTTATTGCCAAAATTTTTTCTATCGATAACTTTATAAGGAATATTCAAGTCCTTTGCTATTTCAATAGCCTTTGCATCAGATTTATCAACCACCAATAAAACTATCTCAACATTTTCAGCTTTTTGGGCTATAGCTTTAAAATTCGATCCTCTGCCTGAAGCTAAAACCCCAACTTTAAGTCTATGCAAATTCAACTCTCCTCTCATCAGAGGCAACAATTTTACCTATAATCTTAGCATTTGAACCCAAAGACTTTAAAATTTCTTCCACATTAGCGGGGTTTACGACTAATATCATTCCTATTCCCATATTAAAAACCTTATACATTTCATCTTCACTTACACCGTATTCTGAAATCCACTTGAAAATCCAGGGTATATCGAAATCCCTTTTTACCACTGCCTTTAGATTCTTAGGCAAAATCCTTATTAAGTTGCCTTCTATACCACCTCCAGTAATATGTGCAAGTCCATTAATCAAACCCTTTTCGATAAAGGGAAAAACATCAGAATAATAAACTTTTGTAGGTTTTAGAAGCTCCCTTGCCAAACTGATACCTTTAGGGGTGTTGGTCTTCAATATATCAACTTTGTTTTCTTTAACTATCTTTCTTATCAATGAAAATCCATTGCTGTGGACTCCATTCGAAGATAACCCTATTAATATATTGCCAGATTTAATATTTTTTGGCAAAAGAGAGGCTCTTTTTACCACCCCTACTACAAATCCAGAGAGATCCCAATCACCTTTTTTATAAAGATCTGGCATTTCAGCAGTCTCTCCGCCCAATAGTACACCGCCAGTAGGTTTTAATGCCTCTACTATAGAAGAAACAATTTCAAGAGCAATTTTATTGTCCAACTTTGAACAGGCAATATAATCTAAAAAGAACAAAGGCTTCCCGCCATGTACCAATATGTCGTTTACGTTCATAGCCACCAGATCTTGTCCGATACCATTCCAAATATTGGCCTTTTTTGCCACCAAAACCTTAGTCCCTACTCCATCACAAGATGACAATAAGACAAAGTCAGAGCCAAAATTATCAAGTGGGTAAGAACCTGCAAAACCATCTCCTAAATTTTCTGAAAATGAACCAAAGGCTTTATTGGTTATTTTCTTTATTTCTTCAATAAACTTGTTTGCACTATCAATATTGACTCCAGATTTTGCATATGTAAATTCATTTTCCGACATCATACGCCTCCTCACAGTTTAAAACCAACCAATTATGATTGTTTTTGAAAAGTAAAATTTTTACCAAAAAAGTTATAAATACATTACTTTTCATTTTTCTCAAGCGCATATTTTTCTCTCACTTCCTCACTCGGTATATAAGTGGGATAATCAGCTCCAAAACATGCCAAACAGGGATAATCAATACCAATGGCCTCAACAGTGCTTTTTCTTGAAAGATATGCCAGGCTGTTTACTCCCAAAAAATCTCTGATTTGCTCTAGATTCATCTTGCTTGCCAAAAGCTCTCCTCTTGATGCCGTATCAATACCATAAAAACATGGGTGGCTCACCATTGGCGAGCTCACTCTAAAGTGAATCTCTTTGGGTTCACATTCCCATAACATTTTAACAATCTCCTTGCTTGTTGTGCCTCGTACAATAGAATCATCCACAACCACAACCCTTTTTCCTCTTACCAATTCTGATATAGGGTTTAACTTTAAACGAACACCCCTTTCTCTTAAATCCTTTGTAGGTTGGATAAAGGTTCTTCCCACATACCTGTTTTTTATAAAAACTTCATTGAAAGGTATTTTACACTTTTGGGCAAAACCAATCGCAGCGGGAGTACCCGAGTCTGGGACACTTACAACAATATCGGCATCAACTGGAGACTCTTCAGCCAAAAGCTCACCAAATTTTTTCCTAACTTCATAAAGTCTCTTCCCTGAAACCACTGAGTCAGGTCTTGCAAAGTATATATATTCAAAGGAGCACAGAAAGTTACCTTTTGGCTCCAATATTTGTTCTATCTCATAACCATTTTTATGAATTCTTACCATCTCTCCTGGCCCAATCTCCTTGATAAACTTTGCTCCGATAATATCAAAAGCACAAGTTTCAGAAGACACAACGTATCCGTCCTCATAAGAACCCATACAAAGCGGTCGAAAGCCCCAAGGGTCTCTAATAGCATATATCTCTTCTTCAGTCAAAAATACCAAAGAGTATGCTCCGATAAACCTGTTGCACACGTCGGCAAGGGTCGATTTAAAATCACTTTTAAAGTTGTTTGCTATTATGTGACCCATAAGCTCTGTATCAGAAGATGTGTGCGGTGAGATGCCCAAATTAGAAACTTGTTCCCTTAGCTCTTTGATATTTACAATGTTTCCGTTATGAGCCAAAGCAAATGTTCCGCCCTTATATCTCATTTTCAGCGGTTGAGCATTTTCTATATTTGGTCTTCCAGTAGTAGAATATCTAACGTGACCAAGTGCAGCATAACCATATAACTCTTGAAGCTCTCTTTCCGAAAATGCAGATGACACTAAACCCATAGAACGTTGTATCATCATACTTGTACCATCAGTTGCAGCTATTCCGCAACTTTCCTGTCCTCTATGCTGAAGAGAGTACAACGCAAAATATGTATGCTTTGCTACATCTCTCTTAGCGGGACAAAGAATTCCAAATATACCACACATAGTTAAACTACCTTTCCGTCAAAAAATTTTATATGACCTTCCATCCATGCTTTACCTATTACAGCACCGTTAAAACCTATATCCTCAAGGGTTTGAACGTGTTCTTTCTTGGATATGCCGCCAGCGCCAATCAAATTGTGTTTTGGGAATATATTTCTAATACTCTCAAATAGCTCCAATGAAGGGTTAGAAAGAGTTCCGTCTCTATTTATGTCTGTAACCAAAAAACCCAGATTATTTCTATTAACGAACTTATTTTGCAAGTCTTTTAATTCTATAGAAATTGAAGAAGTCCATCCATGAAAACAAAGTTTCGCATCTCTGAAATCTAAAGAAATTAGAATTTTGTTTCCAAAGTCTCTTAAAATTGCTTCAAGAGTCTCTTCATCGGTAAATGCAACCGTACCAATGATAATTCTATCTGCTCCCAACTTTACCAAATCCTTAACGTCTTCGTATCTTCTTACCCCTCCTCCCCATTGAACAACAAAACCTTTTGATTTAGCCATTTCCAGAACGTTAAAGGCAGTAAATCTGCCAATTTTAGAGGCCTCCAGATCAATTATATGAACAAAACCTATTCCAGAAGACTTTAGCTTATCAAGAAATTCTTCAGCGTCTCCATATACCTTCACCTTATCAAAATCACCCTGATAAAGTCTGACCACTTTATCATGATATATGTCAATTGCAGGCACTATTTCAAACATTAATCCTCCTCATCACATTTCTCAACACTATATGCCAAAAAATATTATAATAACGCCTTTAAATTTTCCAAAATATTTAGTAATTTATATTTTCGCTGCAAGCATGTTACGTATATAAAAATCATTGGCAAACCTTGGTACAGTCTTTTATAATCAATCTATAAATAATCTTAAAACTTTGTAGATCTCAAAAAATTATCCAAAAGTTTCAGCCCCCAACGACCACTTTTCTCGGGATGAAACTGGCATGCAAACACATTATCTTTTTCAATAACACATGCAAACTTCTTATCGTCATACTCAGAGAAAGCCTTTTTACAAGAAAGATCAAGAACTTCAGGATAATATGAGTGAACAAAATAAAAAGAAGAGGCATCAGGAATATCTTCAAAAAATCTGAATTCTGCAGTATTGAAAACCTGATTCCAACCCAAATGCGGCTTTATAAATTCTGGGCCAAACTCCACAACCTTACCAGAAATAATCTTTAAGCCTTCAGTAAAGCCATACTCATCGGAATAGTCAAAAAGCAATTGCAACCCTAAGCAAATTCCGAAAAAGGGTTTGTTTTCTGATATAAATTCCTTGAGGGAATCCCATAGATTCACCTCTTTAAGAGACCTATATGCCTGCGCAAAAGAACCCTGTCCAGGAAAGATTATAGCATCAACCTTTTTTAGCTCTTCAGGACTCCAAACCTCTTTAAAATCGTATCCAAGATATTTTATTGCCTTAAACACACTGCCTAAGTTACCTCCGCCTTTATAGCACAATACTCCTATCATTAGATGCACCCCTTAACAGAAGGAATAGATTCAGAATTCGTTAGCGACAGAGCATCTTTTAGACACAGAGCAAACGATTTAAAACAAGCCTCTGCAATATGATGGCTATTAAAGCCAGATAATTTTTTTAAATGAAGATTAATTTTTAAATTCATTGCAAGAGAATTAAAGAAAACTTCAACAAGCTCTGTATTGAACTTCCCAATCATTTCACATTCAAAGTCAACGTCATATGAAAAATAAGATCTCCCAGAAATATCAATAGCACACAAGACCAAAGCATCATCCATTGGCAAAATCTTATCAGAAAATCTTTTTATGCCAGCTTTATTTCCTAAAGCTTTCAAAATCGCCTCTCCAATAACAATCCCCACATCTTCAATACTATGGTGGTAATCGACAAACAAGTCTCCATTACATTTTAGCTTCATATCGATATTAGAGTGTCTTGAAAGAGTGCTAAGCATGTGATCGAAAAAACCAATGCCAGTCTGAATTGAGCTATCACCAATACCATCTAAATTTATCTCCAATTCGATATCGGTTTCATTAGTTTTCCTTTTTACGCTTGAGGCCCTGATTATTTTTTTCACACTTGCTTCATCGCTCATCCAAAAAACCTACCTCTCTCTTGTTTGTTAAACAAATAATTATATACTCTAAAATCAAACTCAACTTGAATAGCTCCTACTAACTTCTTAGCATATCAGATACTTTAAGTAATACTATCTAAATATACTCTTACATCCTGAAACATTTTGGCAAAGGAAAGGTTTTTCACGCTTTCAAAAAGCTGGTTTGAATAAGTGCCAGTTTCAACTCCAATGAATTCTACAGGCAAATCATTTTCGCGCGCTCTCTTAACCAATTCAAGGTCATCAAGGGTATCACCCACGTAAATCATTTTTGAACAATTATTTATTATAAACATCTTTTCTAGAGGGGTAGGATCGGGTTTCTTAAAACCGCTATCGTCAGTAAAATAAAATTCTTTCAATGGCATCAAGTTAACTGCTCTCAAGGCCACCTCAGCTTCTTTAAAACACCTGCCAGAATAAATTCCTATATTTTCTAAGTTTAAAGAGTAATTACAAAAATTTATTACTGGCTTTTCTTGATAAATAAACCCTTTAAATAAAACAAACTTTGGCTTCTCTCCATACATCTCAAAAAAAAGTTTCTCGCCTAAATAGTATTCTTGAAATATTCTCTTAACAAACTCAAAAGTTATTTCTATCTTTGGTAAGATGTTATCTTTCTTAAAATGATTTTTTAGAATTGCCAAAAGTTCATTATCGTCAAACTTTTCGTAAGCCCAACTAATCGTTAAAAGAGCAAAAGTTAAGTCCCAATCGTTATTATAACCGCCTAATGACTTTAAAAAACTTATATGGTCAATATTACATTTTGCAGGTTTATTATACATCGTCCTAACAAACTCAAAAGTTTTAATTGTAGATTCAACAAAAGAACCATTGGTCTGTATTAGGACTCCGTCTATATCAAAAACTATAAAGTTACTCATTTATTATTTTACCTAGCTCCTTTAATAAAACATCAGTATCAGATTTAAACCCTGCTGAAATTCTTATATGATTAGGCAAATATGGAAAATATCTAACTAAAATTTTTCTCTCTTTAAGCCTCTCAACAATATTTTTAGTTGGCTTGTTAAAATTTGCCAATAAAAAGTTGGCTTCAGTTGGATATACTTGAATATTCATCTCTCTTAAGCCTTCATAAATTCTCTTTATCTCAACGTTAATAGCCTCAATATTTGGAATAAATAAATTGCTATTCTTTAGAATAATATTTCCAGCTATCTGGGAAAAATGAGACAACAAATATGGCAATCTAACCTTTTCAACCTCATCAATAAGCGATTTGTCTCCAAAAGCAAAACCCATCCTTATTCCAGCACCCGAAAAAGCTTTTGATAGAGTTCTCAGTATTAAAACATTTGGATAAGATCTAAATTTGTCGACAAAGCTCTTTTTACTAAACTCACAATATACTTCATCAATCAATATAATTCCATCTGTGCTATTAATTATTTCTTCTATATCCTCACTCGGAAAACAGTTTCCTGTTGGGTTATTTGGATTGCATAAAATAACTATGGATGGTTTTTTCTCTTTTATAAAATTTATTGTTTTCTCTAAGGGCAAAGTAAAGTCCTCATTTAAAGGAATTTCAATATATTCGAGTCCTAAATTTCTCGATGCTATCCGATAAGTAGGAAATGTCGGCCAAAAAGAAAGAATGGGCCCATTATTTAAAGCAAAAGCCATGATAACGTTTTGTATTACCTCATCACAGCCATTTCCCACAGTAACCTCTTCGGATCTGATCTTGCCGATATAACCTGTAAAAGCTTCTTTAACAGAACCGCACCATGCATCTGGATATTGATTAAGTCGCAGATTGGAAAAGGCGCTAATTATTTCTTCTTTTATTTGTAAGGGTAAATTAAAAGGGCTTTCATTTCTATCAAGCCTTATAGCGTCATCTACTTCTACTGGCCTATACGGTTCTACCTTTAAAAGATCTTCTCTAAACAACGTCATCTTTTATACCTGCTTGAACAGATGCCGCCTGAATAACATTTTCCATTAAAGACATTATAGTAAGAGGCCCCACTCCTCCTGGTACAGGAGTAAGGTAGCCCGCCACGTCTACTACATCATCAAAGTCCACATCTCCCACAATCTTGCCTTCCAGTCTGGATATGCCCACGTCTACCACAACTGCACCTTTTTTCACATATTCTCTGTTGACCATTTTTGCTCTTCCAGTGGCAACAATTAATATATCTGCATCTTTACAAACAGCCTTTAAATCCTTTGTTTTCGAGTGAACAATCGTTGGAGTTACATTCTCATGCAAAAGCATTAGGAAAATTGGAAGTCCTACAAGCTGACTCCTCCCAAGGACCACGGCCTTCTTGCCAACCATGTCTATCTTATATTCTTTTAACAGGTGAATTATTCCACTAGGGGTGCACGGCCTCAAACCGGGCAAATTTTTATATAACAAGCCGCATGAAAAAACATTTAGACCATCAACATCTTTTTCTGGGCTTACTAAAGACAAAACTTTCTCCTTATCAATGCCTTTTGGCAATGGGAGTTGGACTATTATTCCGTTTACTTCTTTATCCTGATTTAAATTGGAAACTCTATTTTGTATCTGTACTTGATCTAATCCCTCTTCTTCTAATAAAATAGGTCTTATTCCCAATTTTTCGCACATAGCTACCTTTTTCTTAACGTAAACCTTTGATCCCTCATCATCATTGAACCTTGCTACAGCAAGACAAACGTTAACGCCTTTGTTTTTAAGGTTCTGAACTCTCAATCTGTTTTTTTGCTCCCATTGACTAGCAACGTCCTTACCATTTAAGATAATTGCACTCAACTTTATCATCTCCAAATTTTTATGATACTTTATTATAAGGCAAAATAATATATTTTAAATTATCATAATAAAAAACTATGGGAAATGGGAGGAAAAATGAAAGAGGACAAAGAAAACTTAAGATTATTAGCAATTAGAGGAGCCACTACTCTATCAAAAGATGAACCCAATGAAATAATGGAAAAAACTATTGAACTTGTAAACAAGATGGTTGAAGAAAACAGTATAGAAGAAGAGGACATCGTTAATTTTATTATCTCAGTAACCCAGGATATTCATTCTGAATTTGCTGGAAAATTCCTTAGAATAAGGTTTCCTGAAACCCCTGTTTTCGGGGCTGTAGAGGCTAATGTTACAAACGCTCCTAAATTGTGCATAAGAATTCTTATTCAATGCTATAGTAAAAAAGGTAAATCCCAAGTAAATCATATTTTTCTTAATGAAGCCATGAAGTTAAGACCAGATCTTATAAAACAATAGAAAATATGTAACACTGGCGAACTGCCTTTATTCATTTTCCTTATGGCTTATATCTATAATTTTCTCTATATCCAATTTAATTTGTTTTTTAAGAGCAGCAATAGAATCAAACTTGACCTCATCTCGAATTTTAAATTTAAAATTGACAGTAACAACTTCCTGATAAAGGTTCCCATCAAAATCGATCAGGTGAACTTCAACTGTCCTCTTTTTTCCACCAATAGTCGGCTTGACTCCAATATTTAAGGCTCCTAAATATTTTTTCCCAGAGACTTCAACATCGGTCGAATAAACTCCTGATTGGGGTATTATCTTATAGTCAGGCAATCTAAGATTTGCGGTTGGAAAACCCAAAAATGTTCCTATGCGATCTCCGTGAACTACTTCTCCAGAAATAAAAAAATTCCAGCCCAGAAGCTTATTTGCTTCCTCAATTTTACCTGATATGATTTGTCTTCTAATCCTAGAACTTGAAATTGGCAACCCATCAAAAATATATAGGTCTGAAATATCTAAGCTAAACCCAAATTGTCTCCCCAAAGTTTTTAAAAGATTAACGTTTCCGCCCTTTCCGTGACCAAAATGAAAATTGTCACCTTCTATGATTGTATCAATTTTGAAATTACTACAAAGAAAGCTAATAAATTCTTCTGGAGAAAGCTTGGATAAAGATTCATCAAATTTCAGAACTATTACCTCGTCCACATGCTCTAGTAAAAGTCTTACTCTCTCTTCAATAATAGTAATTAAGGATAGATTTTCCATACTTTTAAAAAATATTCGTGGGTGGGGCTCGAAGGTTACAACGCTAATTATGTCATCATCATTTTTTTTCATTTTTTTAAGTTGACTAAATAACTTCTGATGACCAAGGTGCACTCCGTCAAAAGTACCAATAGTTAAAAATCTTGATCCTTTTTTATCTTCTTTTCTATAAATTCCCCTTATCATATAACTATCACCTTATTAGGTTTCCAAATTTTTTTGCTTCCATTATGTCTTTCAGCTAAACCCAAAAATGTACCAGAAGTACAAAATATTCTTAAAATATCCAAATTTTCAAAATCTTTATTAATCCAAATTTCACCGCCATTCACAAACTTTCTTGAATTATCATAGTTTAAAATTACGACGGGTATATGTGAGAGCATTTTATTTACAGAAGTCAAAATCTTAAAATACTCCTTTTTTGAAATTAAATATTCTAAATTTTCAAGGCTGAGGCTATCTTTAAGGAAAAAACTTCCTGATGCCTCTCTTAGCAAGTAGGTCATCGTCCCAATAGTCCCCAAACTTGATGCAATATCTTCACATAGAGATCTAACGTATGTCCCAAAAGAGCACACAACTTCAAACCAAAAAGAATTTTTATCACGCTTTATATACTGAAGCCTTTTAATATCTACATCCTTGTATCTCTCTGGAACAGCTTGGTTCGACCTTGCAAGCTCATAAAATCTTTTACCATCAACTTTAGCTGCAGAATATGAAGGTATTTTTTGTTTGTAATGTCCAATAAATTCAGAGCAAACAGATATCACTTTTTCATCAGAAAAAATAGGTGGGGTTTGAATATCTAAAACCTCGCCCTCCTGATCTCCAGTAGTCGTCTTGATCCCTAAAGTTAATTCGAAGAGATATTTTTTATCATTATTTTCCATAAACTCACAAAGTCTGGTAGCCTTACCTATTGCCATTGGCAAAACGCCAACAGCACAAGGATCTAAGGTTCCTAAGTGACCAACTTTTATATCAATATCCAGAATGTCCTTAAACATTTTTTTTACTGTATCAACTATTTCAAAAGAACTTCTCGACTTGTCTTTGAATATATTTAAAAAACCGTTAATCGCCAAATACCTCTTTTTTCGTATAAAGTAAAACTAAATCTACAATTTCATCAAATTTCCCTTCAATAATAGCACCAGAAGCCTCTGGATGCCCGCCTCCACCAAAATGTTCTGCAATAAGGTGAAGTTTCCCTGTATTTTTACCTCTAAAGCTCATTTTTACTTTACCAGGCTGATCTTCTCTGAAGACGATAGAAACCTTGCAGTCTTTTATCCTCCTTAGCCACTCAATTAAACCTTTCGTGACATCGGGTTCTAATGAAAATTCTACATAATCATTATACGATATAGGTAACCAGGAGATTCCATCAGAAGCCTTTAATCTAGACAACAGAAAACCCATTTTTGCTATGCTATTGGCGTCTCTCTCATAATATTGCATAACAAGGTTCATGTCAGCACCCAATTCGATCAACTTTCCAGCAGTTTGCAAACATTTTTTGTTAGTATTCGTATAATAAAAACCACCTGTATCATAGTGCAAAGCCAGATACAAATAAGTGGCAACAACACTACTTACCCTACAGTCCATCTTCTCCATAACATCAAAAACCAAAACCGCAGTAGCACTAGCTGTAGTGTCCACATAAATATCAGAGTCAAAATATGGACCATGATGATGATCAATAATGAAAGAGTGCTCGTACTTAGAAAAAAGCTCTTCATAGGGCTTGCCAATTCTCTTTAAAGAAGATGCATCAAGCAAGATAGCAACCCTTGATGGGTCAAATTTATCAAGAGAATAAGTATTTTCCATCCCTGGAAAACCCAACACGCTGTTTGGAGTTTTATAAGGCTTTATAAATCTTACATCTTTGCCAATTGATTTCAAGAAAAAATACATCGCAAGGCTAGACCCTATAGCATCTCCATCAGGCTCAAGATGTGTGTATATATCAAAAGAATTATAACTATCTAGAAATTTTAATATTCTTTCTGGAATATTACTCAGTCCTGTTCACCTTCTTCATTGTCAATATTGTCAATTTTCTTGAGAATCTCAAATATCTTGCCGCCTCTCTCAAGAGAGTTATCAATTGCAAAAAGAATTTGCGGAGCGTATTTCAAGCCAATCCTTCTAGTCAACTCGCCTCTTAAAAACCTTGAAGCAGAAGCAAGACCCTTCAAAGTTTCTTCTTTTGATTTTTCATCTCCGTATATGCTCACCCAAACTTTAACATTTTTGAGATCATTTGACATATCTACTTCCATAATTGAAACCAAACCTTTAATCCTTGAATCCTTCAATTCATATATCAAAACAGCAAGTTCTTTCTTAATGGTTTCTCTCAATCTCTCTATCTTTACATTCATTTTATTACCTCCTGTAAAAGTTAAGACTGAAGACAAGAAACTTACAAAATCAAAAGAGTCTAATATATTTCAATATTATAAGAAATAAGGCTTATATCAGACCTATCGAGAAAAAAATTAATATAAAAATCATAAAGTTTGCGTATATCATTTTCGTTTTCCCTTACCAAAGAGAGACACAGAGAGCTTGATCTAATATTATCACTTAAAACTTCAACTACGCTTATATTGTGTCTTTTTATATCTGAAATGATTGTTAGCATAATCTTTCTATGTTCTTTTATGCTAACAATATATGGAAAATAAAATTTAAAAATAATTAAGCCTGCTCTTACCATAGCAATTAAAAATTTATATTTATTTTAAACATAAACATTGTTAAAATTTTTATAAATAATTTTATTAAACTAAAGCAATATACTCAGTTCAACCTTAAAAAATGATTCAAAGACACTTAACAAGCTATCTCTACCATTTTATATATTTCAAAAATATCATTTTCTTTAACATCATGAAAGTCTTTTATCGAAATTCCACACTCATATCCCTGATTAACTTCCTTCGCGTCATCCTTAAATCTCTTAAGCGATGAGAGCTCGCCTTCATGAATAATAACATTATCCCTCAAAACTCTTACTTTTGAATCTCTTGTAACCTTACCGTCTATAACATAACACCCTGCAATAAGACCAATCTTTGGGACTTTAAAGGTTTGTCTTACCTCAACCCTACCAAGAATCGTTTCTTCATACTTTGGTGGCAAAAGACCCTTGATCGCTTTTGAAATATCCTCTATAAGGTCATATATAACCCTATAAGTCCTTACATCAATTGCCTCTTCTGTAGCAAGCTTGAAAGCTGTATTGGAAGGTCTTACATTAAAACCAATTATAATAGCCTGTGAAGCAGACGCAAGCATTACATCTGACTCAGAAATACCGCCTGTGCCAGATGAAAGAATATTTATAGTTACGTTATCTTCTTTAATTTTTGACAAAGAACTAAGGACTGCCTCCAGCGAGCCTTGAGAATCAGCCTTTAATATAAGCTTCAATTCTTTAATTTCAGACAGATCTCCTCCCTGCACAAAACAAGAAAGGGTTGGTTTCTTCATCCTTTGAATTTGCAACTCTTTTTTCTTATTTAACATCTTCTCGGCCATCATTTTTGCTTCTTTATCGGTTTTTAGAGCGTACAAACTATCTCCGGCCTCTGGCACTAAATTTATTCCTAAAATCTCAACAGGGGTTGATGGTCCTGCTTCTTTTATCCTCTTGCCTCTATCATTAATCAGTGCCCTCACCCTGCCGCTAGCAGAGCCAACACATACAAAATCACCCGTTTTTAAAGTTCCTTTTTGGACAAGGACAGATGCCACAGGACCTCTATTTTTCTCTAATTTTGCCTCAAGCACAAGACCTCTGGCTAAAGCTTTTGGATTAGATTTATATTCCATCATTTCTGCCAATAGCAAGGTCATCTCTAAAAGTTCATCAATGCCTTCTCCAGATTTTGCAGAAACTTTAACAAATATAGTCTTCCCACCCCATTCTTCGGGGACAAGTTCGTACTCAGTAAGTTGTTGCATTATTTTCTCTGGCTGCGCTCCAGGTTTATCAATTTTATTTATCGCAACCATTATCTGAACACCTGCTGCCTTTGCATGCTGTATGGCTTCAATTGTTTGAGGTTTTACACCATCATCTGCAGCTACTACTAAGATAACTATATCTGTTACATTAGCGCCCCTTGCTCTCATAGCAGTAAATGCTTCGTGACCTGGTGTATCAATAAAGGTAATCTTCTTACCATCAATTTCTACCTGATATGCACCAATCTTTTGTGTTATTCCACGAAACTCTTTTGATGCAATCTTGGTTTTCTGAATTTTATCTAAAAGGGTAGTTTTACCATGATCTACATGCCCCATAATCGTAACAATAGGAGGTCTCGGTTTCAAATCATCTTCTTTTTCAATATCCTCATCAACAAAGGATAAAGATTCTTCTTCTTTTATTACTGGTTCATAGCCAAATTCCCTTGCTATGCTTTCAATTAGGTTAATGCCTAATGCTTGATTTATAGTAGCAAGTGTTTTAAGCTGTATGAGCTTTCTTATAATGTCACTTTCTTTAACCTTAATCTTTTGGGCAATTTCTCTTGGAGTCATGCCATCAGATATATATAAAATATTTTTTTCCTCTTGCATTGGTTTTTCTATTTGGACAGTTTCTTTCTCCTGGGGAACAGCCTTTGGTACATCAACTACCGTAACATTTGTTACATCTTCTTTTTCCAAATCTCTATTTTCAACCTCAACTTTTTTTGTTTCTTCGCTTACTTCAGCCTTCTTTTCAGGTTCTGTAGCGGCTCTTACCATAAATTCCTCCTCCTCACCTACTGAAGATAAGGAAGATTTTACAGCAACTCCTAAACCTGATAATATTTCCATAATTTCCTTAGATGAAATGCCTAATTCTCTTGAAAGTTCATATATTCTTTTCAATCAGCGCTCACCTCCTTGATCTTAATTGATAAATTTTTTAAATATTCCTCAATTTCATTATAAAACTTTATATCAACATTTGTTTTAAGAGATCTTGAGATAACATTTCTCTTTTTAAATTTAGAAATATCATTACAAGAAAAACAAATGTAGCTTCCTCTTCCGTAAATTTTATTATCTATGTCAATTAGAACTTCCCCTGCTTTGGTCCTTGCCAACCTCAGCATTTGTTCTTTAGGCAAGAAGCTGCCACAACAAATGCATTTTCTATATCCCTTTAACATATATTTTAAGGCTATTCTTCTATTTTTATATCTATTTTGTATCCCGTGAGTTTATGCGCCAATCGAACATTCTGGGCATCTCTCCCAATAGCCAAAGAAAGCTGAGACTTATCTACATAAACTCTTGATTCCTTTTTAGCTTGATCCAAAATATCTACTCTTTTAATTTTAGCAGGCGAAAGAGCGCTAGCAATATAAATTTTCGGATCGTCATTGTATAAAATTACGTCAATCTTTTCTCCTCTGAGCTCTTTTGTAACATTTTGTATCCTGGCATTCCTTAAACCCAAACAAACACCCAGTGGATCAATATGAGTATCCCTAGAAAGAACAGAAATCTTAGATCTACTGCCAGGATCCCTTGCAATAGATATTATCTCTACTATTCCAGATCTAATTTCAGCAGATTCAAGCTCAAATATTCTTTTAACTAAATTTGGGTGACTTCTTGATAAGACTATTTCAACTTCTTTTTGTAGCTTTTTCACAGACAAAACGTAAAACACATATCTTTCATTTGCACTGTATTTATCCTGATATACAGTTTCTTTTTGGGGCAATATGCCCTCGGCTCTTCCAAGCTGGACATACCAATTCTTTCCTTCTTGTCTTAAAATCTTGCCAGATATAACTCCAAAAACTCTGTCTTTAAATTCTTCAAATACTGCATCTCTCTCGGCCTCTTTTATCTTTTGTTGCCAAACTTGTTTTGCAGTCAAAGCTGCAATTCTTCCAAAATTTTTAGGATCTACCAAAACATCTAAGGTCTCCCCTATGTTGATTTGTGGTTCAACTTCACGAGCCTGAGCAAGACTTATCTCATCAAAGAGGTTGTTCACCTTTTCAACAACCGTCTTTTTAACAACAATTTCTAAATCTCCACTGTGTGGATCTATTTTTAACGAAACGCTTTTCGATGGATAATATTTCTTGTATGAAGCCAAAAGGGCTGACTCCAAAACGTAAATCATCGCAGACATGGTAATCCCTTTTTCCTTTTCTAACTGTTCAAGAACGTGTAAATCTATTTTCATCATTTATCTCCCTTAAACCTGAAATGTATTCTTACCTCTTTAACATCATTTCGGTTTATCTTTTCTTCAGATTTCCCTGTATTAATAAAAATATATTCTCCAGCATCATCAATCCCCTCGAGTACACCAATAATAGGATTAAGACTTGATTTTGAAAAGCTTACTACTACTTCTTCACCTTTGAACCTTATAAAATCAGAATTTTTCTTTAATTTTCTTTCTATTCCAGGCGAAGATACTTCAAGCAAAAAACTATCGGGGATTATATCGTAATAATCTAAAATAGCGCTCAACTCTTTTGAAACAACCTCGCAATCATTTACAGAAATGGGTCTTTCGATATTATCGATAAATACTCTCAATACCCATCTTTTGCCCTGTTTAAAGTACTCCAAATCATACATTTCAAAGCCTAAATTAAGCAAAACTTTTTCAACGATATTAATCAATTTTTCCTTTATATCTTTAGCCCTCAAGAATATCATCCCTTCGGTTTTTTAAAAACACAAAGAGTGGGTGCTTACCCACTCTAAATCAAGATTAAAATGCTATAATAAATTAACTTATTTTTAGTTATTATAACATAATAGTTAAAATTTAATCAGGAGGATATATATTTTTAATTTTACTAAAAAAAGCTCACCTATCAAGATAATTCCACTAGGTGGAATTGAAGAAATTGGAAGAAATATGACACTGTTCGAAAGTGACAAGGCGCTCATAGTTCTTGATTGTGGAATAAAGTTTCCAGACTCGAATTTTGGGTCATCCCTTTTAATAGCAGACTTCCAATACGTAATCGATAAAAAAGACAAGGCAAAAGCTCTTTTTATCACCCATGGTCACGAAGATCACATAGGGGCTATTCCTTTTTTGCTGAAAAAAGTGAACTTACCAATATATGGAACCAAGTTAACGCTTGGTATGGTAAGGGCAAAACTCAAAGATTACAAAATATCTTCAAAGGATATAGTCTTTCATGAAATTAATTCAGGCGAAATTATTTTTGTAGATGATATATTTGTAGAATCCTTCCGCGTTAATCACAGTATTCCCGACGGTGTAGGTTATGCAATCCATACTGCCCACGGAACAATTATTCATTCTGGAGATTTCAAATTCGATCAGACTCCAATAGATAAAAAAGTAACAGAATATTCAAAACTGGTTTCAATTAGCTCAAAAGGTATAGACTTACTGATGCTTGATATCACAAACGTTGAAAGGGAAGGTTTTACCCCTTCTGAGAAAATTGTTGGTGAAAAGTTTTTCGATGTCTTCAGAAAAGTAAACGGCAGGATAATACTCACGACATTTGCTTCAAATGTCCACAGGGTACAGCAAGCAATAAACGCATCAATTGCTTTTGACAGAAAGTTTTGCATACTTGGCAAAAGCATGATAAACACTGTATCAATAGCAAAGGAATTGGGATATCTTTCTTTCCCGGAAGAGTATCACCTAAAACAACACGAGCTAAAAACTCATCCTCTCGAAAAAACCACAATAATAACCACAGGCAGTCAGGGAGAACCCCTCTCTGTGTTAACTAGAATTGCAAACAACAATCACAAAGACGTTAAGATATTTTCAGATGACACTGTCATAATTTCAGCGTCACCAATTCCAGGCAATGAAACGCTTGTGAACAAGACAATAAACAAACTTTTTAAATTGGGCGCAGAAATTTTATATGAACCAAATTACAAGGTACACGTATCTGGACATGGTTCAAAAGAAGACATAAAGCTTCTCATAAACTTAGTAAAACCAAAAAATTTGCTGCCTTTCCACGGTGAGTATAGACATATGAAACACTTTTTAGACTTAGCTCTTACACTTGATTTTAAAAAAGAAAATGTAATTTTAGCAAAAAATGGAACAGTAGTTGAGTTAAACGAGGGTCAAGTAAAAATAATTGATGAACTCCCAATGAAAAATATGATTACAAGCGGCCCAGAAATAATTGAATTCAATAAAACCTCTTTTTTAGAAAGAAAGAAGTTGTCAGAAGAAGGGTTGGTGCTTATTTCAATTTTGTTTGACCCTGAGAAATTCAAAATATTATCATCTCCAAAGATCAAGATATCAGGATTAAGCAATCAAGAAAATATGCTCCAAAAGGAGATTGAAACGTCCATCTATTCATTTTTCTTAAAAAGCCAGAAAATAGAAAATGAAGAAAAACTCGAAGAAAAAATTTCTAACTACATAAAAGACTCGATTTTCAATCGCTATAGGAAAAGCCCAGGAATATTCATCCAGGCTATAGCATTAAAATAGATAATTTTATTTAGTCTTTTAACTTAATGAAAAAGACTTCTGCCAAATCTTGTTAGAGCTTTAGCCTCATGGATGCTTGTTCCTTCTGCGTAAATTCTAACTAAAGGCTCAGTCCCAGATGGCCTTATTAAAAGCCAGCTTTCATCTTCTAATATATATTTTATTCCATCAATAGTGGAAATTTTAATAACCAACTTGTCGTTAATTGTCTTCATCGGATTATCGACAAGGTCTTTTATTTTTCTTCTTACCTCATCAACTGAAGTTTCTAATTTTAGATCATATCTATCATATTCAAAAAATCCAACTTTATCGTATATTTCATCTAGCTGATCCATTAAAGATTTCTTTGTAACAGCAACTGATTCTATTAGATATAGCGAGGATAAAAAGCCATCCCTGTCAGGTATATGGCCGAAAAAACCAAATCCGCCACTTTCCTCGCCTCCCATTAAAACATTGCCCTCACTAATCATCTTTGAACAAATATATTTGAATCCGATTGGCAACACTTCAAACTCGATATCGTATAATTTAGAAAGCTTATCTATCAAAACGCTTACGGCAAAATTCTTTAAAACCTTCCCTTTCATCTTCCTGTTTGTAACAAGGTGATTGAGTAAGAGGGCATAAGTTTGCTGAGAAGTAAAAACAGTGCCAGATGAATCACAGGACGCAACTCTATCTCCATCGCCATCAAGGGCAGTGCCCAGATTTAAAGAGTTAGAAAAGACTTCGTATGACAAAGGCCCAAGTAATTGAGGAATCGGCTCTGGCCTAGAACCTTTAAAATAAGGATCTCTTTCATTTCTTACAGGAAATACTTTGATATTAAGATCGGATAAAAGTTTTGCAAGATATCCAGATCCAGCGCCATTCATACAATCTATAGCAACCTTAAGATCTGAGCCCTTTATGAGATCTACATCGACAAATTTCAATAAAGAATTTCTGTAGTTTTCAAAAAGGTTTTTTACAGTAACCTTCTTTTTTTCGTTGCTGAATTTATAGTTTTTTATTTTAGATAAATTTGACTCAACCTTTGATGTGAAATCTCCAGAAGCCGATCCGCCAAAGCTTTGTTTTATTTTAAATCCATTATATTTATATGGATTATGACTTGCAGTAATCATAATACCAACAGCGCAGCTCATATCTTTAACTGAAAAGGCAAGTGTAGGAGTTGGAACAAAATTTTCGGAAATAGTCACGTCAAAACCAACTCCCGATAATATTTCAGCAGAGTGCATTGCAAAATCTTCAGAAAAAAATCTTGTATCATAGCCAATAACACAATCTTTTTTTGAAACGTTTTCCTCTTCAAGTGTTATAGCTAAAGCCAATGTCGCCTTTTCAAGGCTTTCAAAGGTAAAATCCTGTGCAATTTTTGCCCTCCAGCCATCCGTTCCAAATTTTATACTCAAACTATTCACTCTCCTTTACTTAGAGAAATCATATAAATATTATACAAATTAATTGATAAAGAACATTAAATAAGAAATATTAGCCCTTGCATCGCTGTCGACAAGAAATTTATCTTTTTCATAAAGTGTAGTTGAATATCCACCGTCCAAAAGCATAGCATTTTTTAATCCAAGATTCTGCAATACATTTGCAAGCTCATCAATAGTACACCCTGGATATGAAACAGCAAAAACGTAGATATTAGAAGCTGAATCAATTCCTAAACCCGTCCTCATATGGTTGCCCATTTTTATATCGTTTACAATATATTCATTTTTACTTGATTGAAGCGCAACATTCTGGCCGTTAAACAAAAGCATTGGGCCACCAGAAATATAAAAGTCAAGATTGTTGTTTATCTCAGGTTCAATGCTCACACTAATTCTGTCTGTAGGAGCAAGGTTGTTTAAGACATCGAGATCGTGATTGGCCAACAATACATATTCTCCAGGAGAAGGAATGGCACTTCTGGTATAGAGATACTCAAAAGTCCCATCTTCATTTATCTTCAATAATATGCCAGAAGTTGGCAGCACTGGTCTGGAATAACCATTTGTATACAATATGTTTTCATAATAGTTCTGAGGTCTATTAACCCCGTCAAGATATAGAACTTTACACTTTGAAGTTGAGCTACAAATATCAAGCCTAACTCTGTATTTCAAATAATTTATGCTTGCTGTATTGTTCTTATAATAGTAAAAAGTTGCTCTCTTATCCCCCATATAGGATAAGGGTTCACCATGCATATATAAAGCGCCTAGAAGTATATTAGAGTAAAAAAAAGTGCCATTTACCAATATAAATGGGTTGTAGTAGTTAACCACATCCCTTGCCCTTATTGGGTAATCGTTTAAATAAGGTATCAGTCTAACTTCAGTTGGCTTAAATTTAAATATATAAAGGTGTGAGCTATTAATACTGTATTCACTTTTAGTAAAAGCAAAGCAGTTGCTTTGATAAAAAAACAATATAGAAAAGACAAAAAATAAGCAAGTAAAAGTCTTGATAGAAAACATAGAAGAACTTGTAAAGGTCTTAAATAAAGAAATAGTATTTTTTATACAATTATTGTTTATAAAAAAATTCATTAAGGCAACACCTCTCTAGAAATAGAAGCACCGAGTCCTCTAAGTTTAAACTCCAGATTTTCATAACCACGATTCAAGTGTGAGAGTCCAAATACTCTTGTCTCGCCTTCAGCTACAAGCCCAGCAATAACAAGTGCTGCCCCTGCCCTCAAATCAAGAGCTCTCACTGGTGCACCAGATAGGTGATCGGTTCCAAATATGACAGCCGTTCTTCCATCGATCCTTATATCTGCCCCCAACCTGCTTAACTCTTCAGCATGCAGATATCTGTTTTCAAAAACCATTTCAGTAATCACAGAAGTGCCCTCCCCCACAGATAGAAGCGCCATAAATTGTGCCTGCATATCAGTAGGGAAACCGGGATGTGGAGAAGTTTTTATCATTATAGGTTTTGGTCTAATGTTGCACCTTACCCTAATACCATTTTTCTCAGAAGCTATGTCAATTCCAGCTTCAACCATCTTATCTATCACGGATCCCATAAAGTCATAGTTTATATTTTCTACAAATATATCGCCCTTTGTGATCGCCCCAGCAAGCATCAGAGTGCCAGCCTCAATTCTGTCGGGAATAATCCTGTAGTTATCAACTGGCTTAAGAGATTTTACACCTTCAATCTCGATAGTTCTTGAACCAGCGCCTTTAATTTTCGCACCACATAAATTTAAAAAATCAGCAAGGCCAAATATCTCAGGTTCTTTAGCAGCATTATCAATAACAGTCATTCCTTCAGCAAATACAGATGCCATTATTAAGTTCTCAGTAGCACCAACGCTTGGGTAAGCGAGATATATATTGGCTCCCCGCAATTTCTCACACTCTAAATTTACAAACCCGTGTTCGATTGATCTTTTTGCACCAAGGGCTTCAAAACCCTTAAGATGAATATCGACAGGCCTAGAACCAATAGCACAGCCGCCAGGCAGGGCTACTTTTGCCTTGCCAAATCTAGCAAGAAGCGCTCCTGCTACTAAAAACGAGGCTCTCATTGCAATAACAGGCTCCAAAGGAGGCTCATAATTGGATATATTAGAAGGATCAATCAAGACCTGTGAATCGCCTTTGAAATCTACTTTACCACCAAGGCTTGAAATTATCTTGCCCATCGTATCGACATCAAGCAAATAAGGGACGTTTGATAGAAATACAGGAGAATCGAACAGCAAGGTCGCTGCCATAACAGGCAACGACCCATTTTTTGAACCGCTAGTCTTTACAGAACCAGATAACGATTTGCCGCCACAAATCCTATAATATTGTTTAGAAAAATTTCCATTACAGTTATTTGTTCCTAAAATACCTCTTACACACCTCTTTTCCTACTTCCAGTTCTTCTATTTAATAGCTCTACAGCCTTAAGCCTTGCAAGGGCTCTTGCAAGAGCAGCTTCTGCTCTCTTTACATCAACTTCTTCCGTTTTCATAGTCAAACGTGCTCTAGCCCTTTTCTCAGCTTCTTTTACCCTTAGCTCATCTATGTCAACAGAGAACTCAGCAGCATCACTTAAAATAGTAACTTTGTTATCCTTAACTTCAAGGATGCCTCCAATAGCAGCAACCACTTCTCTATCAGAATTCTCTTTAACAAATTCTACCACATCTATCTTCAAAGTGGTAACCAGAGGTGCATGCCTTGGCAAAATACCAAGAGATCCTTCCTCTCCAACAGCCGAAACGAATGTAACTTCTTCGTCAGCTATTACACCCTCAGGGGTCAAAATTAACATTTTCATTTATCCCACCCCTAACTTGCTTGTGATGCTTGCATAGACGCTGCCTTCTCACGAGCTTCATCAATAGTTCCAACCATATAGAATGCCTGTTCTGGCAACTCATCACACTTACCATCAAGAATTTCCTTAAAGCCTTTAATAGAATCTTCAAGCTTTACGTATTTTCCGCCCATCCCAGTAAATGTCTCGGCAACGAAGAATGGTTGAGACAAAAATCTTTGGATTTTCCTAGCTCTGGAAACTGCCAGTTTATCATCCTCAGACAGCTCTTCCATACCAAGAATTGCAATGATATCTTGAAGATCTTTATATTTTTGCAAAACCTTTTGTACTCCACGAGCTACCAGATAGTGATCGTCGCCGACTACTCTTGGATCCAGAATACGAGACGATGAGTCAAGAGGGTCAACAGCAGGATAAATTCCGAGCTCAGCCAGAGGCCTTGACAAAACAACAGTACCGTCAAGGTGAGCGAAGGTTGTAGCAGGTGCAGGGTCTGTCAAGTCGTCTGCTGGAACATAAACGGCCTGAACTGACGTGATAGAACCATCTTTCGTGGTTACAATACGCTCTTGCAATGTTCCTACGTCAGTTCCTAATGTTGGCTGGTAACCTACAGCAGATGGCAACCTGCCCAAAAGTGTGGAAACCTCAGACCCAGCTTGTATGAATCTAAAAATGTTGTCTATAAACAGCAAAACATCTCCTTTATCAACATCTCTAAAGTACTCAGCCATGGTAAGACCGGTAAGACCCACTCTCATACGGGCTCCAGGCAGCTCATTCATCTGGCCAAATACCATAACAGTTTTGTCTATAACGCCAGATTCTTTCATCTCATGATAGAGGTCGTTGCCCTCACGAGTTCTCTCTCCGACTCCTGCAAAAACAGATTTGCCACCATGCTCTGCAGCAATATTTCTAATTAGCTCCATCAAAATAACTGTTTTGCCTACACCTGCACCACCAAATAGACCTATTTTTCCGCCTCTTGGGAATGGAACCAAAAGGTCTACAACTTTAATTCCTGTTTCCAGTTGTTGTGGAACAGGGTTAATGTCTTTAAGACTTGGGGGTGCCTTATGTAAAGGTGAGAACTGCTTTGCTTCTACCTTTGGTCCATCATCTACAGCTTTGCCAAGGACATTAAAAATTCTGCCAAGAGTTTCCTTGCCAACAGGAATCATAATTGGAGAGCCTGTATCAGTAGCTTCTGTTCCTCTTACAAGACCATCTGTAGAAGACATAGCAATAGCTCTGACACGGTTATCACCCAATTGTTGCATTACCTCTAAGGTAATGTTTAATTCTTGCCCATATTGATTCTTTCCCTCAATTTTAAGGGCATTTAAAAGTGCTGGAATCTTACCTGGTTCGAATTCTATATCTACAACAGTACCTAAAATTTGAACGACTTTACCAACGTTCGCCAATGTCCACCTCCTAAGAACCGAGAGCTGTAGTGGTTCCAATAATTTCACTCAGCTCACGGGTAATTATTGCCTGACGCGCCTTGTTAAAGGCAAGTGTAAGTTGCTTAATTAGATCTTGAGCGTTCTCTGAGGCCTGTGACATAGCTGTCATTCTTGCTGCCTGCTCTGAAGCGGCCGTTTCAAGAATAACCCTCAATATCTCAGCCATCAAGCCCCTTTCAAGTAAATATGAAGCTACAACATCTTCTTCAGGTTCAAAGATATATGTTGCCTTTGGTTCATTTTTCTCTTGAATGTTTAACAATGGCAAAACATCCTCTTCAACAATTGAATATTTAGCCATTGATTTGTAATTGTAATAAAGAACTTTTAACGCATCTATTGTTCCATCAGAAAAATACTTGGTAATTTCTGATGCTATTAGAGAAGCTTCAGCCTGAGTAGGAGGTTGAGGTAATTTTGTGAAACTTGCTATTACTACAGGAAATCTGCGCTCAAAGAACTGTTTAGCTTTTCTCCCAACGGCAAAAAGTCTAACTTCTTTTCCCTCTGCTTTATATTTGTTATAAAGCTTTAGACCTTCTCTTAGGATATTTGCATTAAAAGAGCCGCAAAGACCTCTATCAGAGGTTACAACAAGTATGCCTACAGTCTTGATTTCTCTTTTCTCTAATAATGGATGTTGAAAACCAGCAATTTCGGTAGAAAGTCTTTTCGTGAGTTCAAACATCTCTCGAGAATAGTCCTTGACTTTCCTGACTCTTTCTTCAGCCTTTCTTGCCTTAACAGCAGCAACAGATTTCATTGCCTTTGTAATCTTTTGAATATTTTGTACAGCCTTAATCTTTCTCTTTACGTCATTAGGGCGCATTTTTACTTACCGCCCGCAAAAAGAGACTTGAAATCTTTTATAGCTTTTTCAAGCATTTCTTCAGTCTCTTTTGATATTGCTTTTTCTTTGGTTATTGATTCGATAATGTTCTGGTTGTGAGCCTCAATATAAGCAAGAAGCTCTTTTTCAAATCTTTGAATGTCATCGGTGTTCAAATCATCCAAAAATCCTCTTACGCCAGAAAATATCGAACAAACCTCTTTCCATAGTGGGAAAGTTAAATATTGAGGCTGTTTTAAGAGCTCTACCAACTTCTCACCACGAGTTAAAACCTGTCTTGTAGATGCGTCAAGGTCTGATGCGAACTGAGCAAAAGCAGCTAACTCACGATATTGTGCCAATTCTAATCTCAATCTGCCCGCAACCTGTTTCATAGCTTTAGTTTGAGCAGCACCGCCTACACGAGATACAGAAAGACCAACGTTTACAGCAGGTCTTACGCCCGCATAAAAGAGTTCTGGCTCCAAATATATCTGTCCATCCGTAATAGAAATTACGTTTGTAGGAATATATGCTGTTACGTCGCCCGCCTGAGTTTCAATAATAGGCAAAGCAGTTAAGCTTCCTCCACCATAATTCTTGTTAAGTTTTGCTGCCCTTTCAAGAAGCCTGGAGTGCAAATAGAAAACATCGCCAGGATATGCCTCACGGCCAGGAGGTCTTCTGAGAAGAAGTGAAACCTGTCTATAAGCCCATGCATGTTTTGAAAGGTCGTCATAAATTATTAGAGCATCTTTGCCCTGTTCCATAAATTCTTCACCCATAGAACAACCGCTAAATGGAGCAATATACTGAAGAGCAGCAGCGTCAGAAGCATTAGCTACTACGACAATTGTGTAATCCAATGAACCGTTATCCTCAAGTGTTTTAATGATTGTTGCAACAGTTGAGGCTTTTTGGCCAACAGCCACATAAATACATATCATGTCTTGATCTTTTTGATTGAGAATTGTGTCTATACAAATTGCCGTTTTACCAGTCTGTCTATCGCCAATTACCAGCTCTCTCTGGCCTCTTCCAATAGGAATCATACCGTCGATAGCCTTAATCCCTGTCTGTACAGACTGATTAACTGACTGTCTGGTAATTACACCAGGAGCCACCCTCTCAATCACCCTGAATTTTTTTGAATTTATGGGACCCTTGCCATCAAGAGGTCTTCCTAAGGCATCTACCACTCTACCTACCAACTCTGGCCCAACTGGAACAGATATAACTCTACCAGTCGACTTAACGGTATCACCCTCATTTAATTTGGAGTCATCACCCAAAATAATTGCACCAACTGAATCCTCTTCAAGGTTGAATACGATTCCATAAACATCATTTGGAAATTCCAAAAGCTCGGACATCATTGCATCTTTCAAACCCCAAATCCTTGCAACTCCGTCACCAACAGATATTATTGTGCCCACCAGTGCTGATTCTGGTTCGGCTTTAACAGCTGAAAGCTGTTTCTTTATTACATCAGTAATTTCTTCAGCCCTTATCTTCAAAAAAACAACACCTCCCTTCAGTTAGCTAAAAGAAGTCTCTTGGCTTTTTCCAAGGACCCCCTAACGCTTGCATCAATAAGATAATCTCCAATTTTTGCCCTAAAACCACCAATGATCTTTTCGTTGACAACTTCTATAATCTCGACGCTTTTCGCATCAAACTTTGTTTTGAAATAATTTGAAAAATTTAATTTCAAATCGTCAGTCAATGGCGAAGCAACCTCAAGATTGGCAATAATCCTGCCACGCTCCTCATTTAACGTTTCTTCAAGAGATTCTAAAATGAAAGGGAGCAATGTAAATCTATTTTTGTCGATAAGAAATTCCACAAAAGCATAAATATCTTGTGAAATCTTATCTTTTAAAGGTTCAATTAGACTCTTCTTCATGCTTAAATCGAGAACAGGATTCACAATTATTTTGTCAAGACCTGTATCCTTAAAGCTTTGAAGAAGAGTTTGTGTTTCGTCTACCACACCTTGCAAGTCTGAATTCTTTTCCTTAAGAATAGACAAAAAAGCCCTTGCATATCTCTTTGCTAAGACATAGCTATTGTCCATCTTAGTTCTTACCCATTTTTTGTAAATATTCTGTAACAAATTTTGTTTGTACGGTTTTGTCCATTTCTTTCTCAAGGAGTTTTTCTGCAAGAGTAATGGTAAGATTAACAACTTCCACTTTTAGCTCAGCTATTACTTCTGCCTTCGCTCTATCAAGATCTTTGGAAGCATTTTCAACTATTTTCTGTGCTTCATCTTTTGCTTTTTTAACAATGTCATTCTTAACATCATCAGCATAAGCTCTTGCCTCTTCTACAATCTTTGAAGAACGAGCCCTTGTTTCCTCAAGTTCTTTTTTTGATTCTTGTAAGAGCTTTTCTGCCTCTTCTCTTTCATTTCGAGCCTGCTCTATCGCCCCTGCAATAGCCTTTTCTCTCTCTTTAAGAGCATTATTTATTGGTGGAACAACAAACTTTGCAAATAGAAAGAAGAATATAAAAAAGGAGACAATAGTCCAGAACTCCAGACCAAATTCAAAATTCATCATTTTTTTAGATCTCCCTTAAAAGAATAAAAGACTAATGCTTAGGAGCAGCAAACAAAAGGATCATAGAAACAGTAAAACCATAAAGAACCTGAGCTTCAATAAAGACCAATACCAAAATCATATAGGTACGTAGTGGTCCAAGAAGTTCTGGCTGTCTTGCAAGAGCGGTCAAAAAATATCCACCCAATATACCCATTCCTGCGCCACCACCAGCAGCGGCAAATCCAATAGCAACACCTGCGCCCAACTGAGCCAAACCAAGATTTATACTTACTGCATCCATTTAAAAACACCTCCAAAAATTTTTAATTAAAGTTGTGAAACAAAAACTAATGTTCAGGTGCAACAGCACCAGCAATATACATTGATGTTAAAACAGCAAAGATTATCGCTTGAAGTGATTTTACAAAAACTTCCAAGAAATACATTCCCACAGAAGCAGCGAAAGAAACAGACCCGAGCATTATGCCACCCATAAATGCTCCTGTCGCAAGCAGTGCAAGATAAATCAAAACACCGATTATAATGTGTCCAGCCATCATATTGGCAAATAACCTTATTGCCAATGAAAGAGGCCTTGCAAAGTGGCTAAATACCTCTATGACAAAAACAACCGGAATAATAGGAGCAGGAAGACCAGGAACAACTATACTTTTTAGATATCCGCCTACACCGTTCCTAATAACTCCCAGAACGTTATAAAGGATAAACACAAATATAGCCAGGACAGCAGTTGTATTGATGTTGCTCGTCGGAGTATAAGTCCCAGGGATAATTCCTATGAAGTTTGATGCAAAAATAAAGAAAAACATAGATGCTATTAGTGGGAAGAATCTCTCTACATCTTGCCCGTGCATAAAACTCTCTACCATGTCCTTTTTGACAAAGTCGACAAAAACTTCAAACATTGTAACCAGCCTATTAGAAGGTATAACCGTCATGTTCTTGCTGCAATAAAACAAAAACAGCAGCATAATAACAGACGCTATCCACATCCATAAAACTGCCTGTGTAATGCTTAAATCAAAACCAGCAATGTTTATTGGAATGATCTTGTGTAACATAAATTCTTCTGCGATATGCAACTCTTTTCACCCCCTTTCATTTTTGATTTAAAATTTGCTTTAAAATAATCCATAATCCAGAAAAAACTCCTAGTAAGAGCCCAAACAGAAAACCTACTATTCCAAATCCTAATTTCTCTTGCAAAAACCACCCTAATAAAAGCCCTCCTAAAGTTGATCCTAAAACGTTAAAGCCCAACTGAGCTACATGTAAAGGCGGGATTTGTTCTTTTTTAATTTTTTTTATAGAACTCACCCCTAACTACAAAAATCACTTATAGGTTAATAGATTTTTCTTATCATGTCAATAATAAAATTTTACATACTAATTAGATCTCCAACATTGTAATTTTAATATTGTCAAATGTCACTACTTTTGTCAGAACAATCTTAATTTTCTAAATAAATAAGATTTATATTAATAGAAACTTTATTTCTCAAATTAATAAAAATTTATTTATGATATAAAGCCTTTAAATTTAAAAAAACAATTATATTTAGTGATATCATTAACTATAACAATTTTTAATTGGAGGGAAGAAAATGGATTCAAATTTGCAATGGCACGGTGAAGTGTTTGGGAAACGGGTTGTAGAAGCTTTGAAAAAAAATAATTTTAACGCTGATTTTTTTAGCACAAGAGAAGAGCTTATAAAAAGGCTCTTAGAACTGATTCCTGAGAAAGACATCATAGGCGTTGGTGGATCTACCACAGTACAAAATCTCGGAATACTCGAAATTTTAGCTAAAAGAGGCAATCTAATTTTAGATCACAATAAAGCTGGTCTTTCCTCAGAAGAAGTCTTAAACTTAAGAAGAAAACAGCTAACTTGCGATACTTTTATGACAGGATCAAACGCAATAACTCTTGATGGAAAACTTGTAAACACTGATGGAGTGGGAAACAGAGTTGCATCAATGATATTTGGACCAAAGCAAGTTATAATCCTGGCCGGCACAAACAAGATAGTAAAAGACGAAGAAGAAGCCAGAAGAAGAATTAAAACAATCGCAGCCCCAATCAACAATAAGAGGCTAAATAGGCCAAATCCGTGCACCGTAACAGGTGAATGCATGGATTGTCAGGGTCCAACAAGAACATGTAACATCACTACAATATTAGAAAAGAGGCCAAGCCTTACCCCTTTTAGCGTGTTTATAATAAACGAGGAGTTGGGTTTTTAAAGATTATTCTTCATAGTCATAGTGAAAATCTTCAGGCTTTTCTTGACTAAGCTCAAAAAAGTATTCTAAAGATTTCAATATTCTAAAAGAGGCTCTTCCGTCACCATAAGGATTGAGCTTCTTTTTCATTGAAGAGTAAAAAACAGAATCGCTCAAGAGTTTTGCTGTGGTGTCATAAATCTTTTCTCCATCTGTCCCGCTTAATATTACAGCATTTGCTTTCAGGGCCTCAGGCCTTTCTGTAGTCTTTCTCATAACGACCACGGGCACGCCCAATGAAGGAGCCTCTTCCTGGACACCTCCCGAATCTGTAAGTATAAGATAGCAGCTCTTCATAACATGGATAAATGTTTCATAGTCAAGGGGCTCAAGCAAGGATATTCTTGGATTATTGCCCAGAATATCCTGTGCATCACGTCTTATTTTTGGATTCATATGAACTGGAAAAACTATTTGTATATCATTAAAATTTTCAACTAACTTTTTAACTGCTGAAAAAATATTCTTCATCTCGTCCCAATTCTCTCTTCTATGGGCAGTAATCAAAATCTTCCTTAGTGAAGAGTTTATTATTGGGTTTAATGCAGGTGGGAAATCATAATCTCTTTTGGATATATTTAGTAAAGAATCGATCACGGTGTTTCCAGTGATGTATATATCATCTTTTTTAACGTTTTCTCTAATTAGATTGTTAAAAGATGTAATAGTTGGAGCAAAATGCAAATCAGCAAGGCAAGTCGTCATCCTTCTATTGATCTCTTCGGGGTAAGGGTTGAATTTGTCATAAGTTCTCAGTCCTGCTTCCACGTGTCCTACTGGCACTTTATGGTAAAAAGCCGATAGCGCACCTGCATAAGTCGTCGTAGTATCTCCCTGAACAAGAACGATAGAAGGGCTAACCTTTCTCATGATGGTGGAGAGACCCTCCAAAGCTCTAATAGTTATGCCCTCAAGGCTCTGGCCTGGTTTCATGATGTCTAAATCAAAATCGGGCTCAATATTGAAAATCTTTAAAACCTGATCCAACATCTCTCTGTGTTGGGCGGTAACCACTACGATTGGTTCAAAATTCTTTGATTCTTTTAACTCCAAAAAAAGAGGAGCCATTTTAATAGCCTCAGGACGCGTACCAAAAATTAGCAATGCTTTATGCACTTTTTCTCACTCCAATAACAATAGATTCAATTAAAAACAGAAAGAAATATCCAAAAATCAAAAAAGAAGCAGTAAACAAAAAGTACTCCTGAGGCAGAAAGACAAAGAAGAAGACCAAAGATCCTACCACAGTTATACCTCTAAATAAAAAATTAATCTTTCTGACACTCCATCCTTTTTCTAAAAGTACATGATGAAAGTGTCCTTTATCCGGGGAAAAAATCGATTTCCCTGATATAGATCTTCTTATTATAGCCCATAAGGTATCCGCTACAGGAATTATTAACATAATTATTATAGAAAAGAGTGTCACCAGCGTAAGCCCCTTCATAAAACCAGACACAGAAAGCAACCCTATTATAAATCCTACCGTCAAGGAACCGCTATCGCCCATAAATATCCTTGCAGGGTTTATGTTAAAGACAAAAAAACCTGTCATTGAAAACAGAAGCAATACCGATATTACAAAAACAAAATTTCTGTCCAGAACATATGAAACGATTGCCATAGATAACAATATTAATATAGCGACTCCAGACGCAAGTCCATCCATGCCATCTACTAAATTAAGAGCGTTAGATAGTCCCACCAACCAAAATATTGTAAAAAAAAGGGAAAGTCCCCCAAAAAAAAGATACCCTATAAAGGGAAAATAAATATAATCAATACGAAATCCTAAATTGAAAGCCACTACCGAAGCGAAAATCTGAGCCGCCAATTTTACCAGAGGGTTAATTCCGAATAGATCGTCATATAACCCAAGTAGAAAAACTGGAAGAATACAAATTAAAAAATCAACAATCTCAAAACCTTTTACAAAAAAAGAATACATAAACATAGAAATTAAAAAAGGTATAAAAAAACCTACTCCGCCAAGTCGAGAGATTAATTCATTATGAATTTTTCTACTATCAGGCTTGTCATAGATTTTTAGCTTCTCAGAGAAAAAAATTACAAATTTTGTATTTAGCAGTGAAAATAAAAAAGATATTAAGCACATAAGAAATAACAAAATAAACTACACCTCTTTTTCATCAGGAATAAATTTTATCGTTTCAATCCTTGCCTCACCTAACATCTCCAAAGAAAGAGGATCGGGATAGTCTCCTTGATAATATATTTTAATTATTCCTGATTGAATTAACATCTTTGCACAGGTTATACATGGTTGATTGGTAACATATATCACTGAGCCCATCAAGCTAACACCGTACATCGCCCCTTGAATAATAGCATTTTGCTCAGCATGCAAACCTCTGCAAAGTTCTTGCCGCTCCCCAGACGGAATCTTCAGTTTATCCCTTAAACAGCCTATATCCAAACAATGTTGGAGCCCAGAAGGAACACCATTGTATCCAGTTGACAATATTCTCTTGTCCTTAACAATGACTGCGCCAACCTTCCTCCTTATACAGGTTGAACGTGTGGCTACTAAATTGGCGATTTGCATAAAGTAAGAATCCCAATCTGGTCTCAATTATTTTTCTCCTTTTCTTTCAAATATCTTTCAGCTATTATTACTGCTGAAATGTCATCAACAGGCTTATCAGCATAACCAATTATTCTATAAAACAGTCCTTTAATCCCTTTTAGTGAATTTATATATCTCCACTTTGCCTCTACAGAACTATTTATCTCTGATACTATTATAACTTTTAAATCAGGATCGACTTCCTTTATCAAGCTTACGATTTCATTGTGCCCCGTGCCACTTCCAACAATTATATTTTCGATTTCATAATTATGGATAATCTCGGAGAATTCACTTTTAAAATTATCAAATAATATTATCCCTTTGACAAAAACTTTATAATCATTGCCTAAGATTGCATAACCAACCTTATATCTCCCTGCGTCAATCCCTAAAATCAAAATTTTAACCTCACTTTTTGAATATTATACATTTATGATAGAATAGATCTAAATGTTTGACTACTAATATCATATGTTTTCAAACTTACCCTATCTAGGCATTGCAAGATTACAAACGACATTGCTTGGATAGTGGATTTATTATTTAAGGAGGATTTTATGTTAGAAAAGGAACTTAAGAAGAAGGTAATAGAAGATTTCGGTTTGCATGAGAACGACACAGGCTCAGCAGAAGTACAGGTAGCAATATTAACTTATCGTATTGAGAAACTTGCAGAACACTTGAAAGAGCACAAAAGCGATCTTCACTCAAAAAGAGGGCTTTTGAAAATGGTCAATCAGAGAAAGAGACTACTATCTTATGTAAAGGGCAAAGACATAAACAGATACAGAAAGCTGATTGGCAAACTTGGCCTTAGAGAAACTGCATAATGAGTGAGGTATATAGCCTTACAAAGGAAATCGCAGAAGGCATTACGATCAATATAGAAACGGGTCTATTGGCAAAACAAGCTAATGGCTCAGTTACAGTAAGATCTGGTGATACTATCGTATTTAGTGCAGCAACTATGTCCAAAGAAGCACGCAGTGATTTAGATTTTATGCCTCTCGTAGTCGATTTCGACGAAAAGATGTATGCAGCAGGCAAGTTTCCTGGCGGCTTCTTTAAAAGAGAGGGAAGGCCTAGCGAAAGAGCTATACTTTATAGCAGAATTATAGACCGTTCTATTAGACCGTTGTTTCCCAAGGGACTTAGAAATGATGTCTGTATATCAGCTTTCCCGCTCTCAATTGACAATGATTTTCCAGCAGATGTACTTACTATCATCGCAACCAGCGCAGCCCTTTGTATATCAGACATCCCATTTGGCGGTCCGATAGGCGCAGTTAGAGTAGGCAAGATTGATGGAAAGTTTATTTTAAACCCCACAATAGATCAAATTGCAAATAGCGATATAGACATTGTAATCGTTGGAAAAGAAGAGAATATATTGATGATTGAGGGAGGATTCAAAGAAATACCTGAACAAGAGATAATTGAAGCAATAAACTTTTCGCTCCCTGTTATAAAAAATATATGCGATCTACAAAGAGACCTCGTTTCAAAAATAAATCCATCCAAGAGCTCTGTTTACATTCAAGAGCCTACAAAAGAAATTATAGACGCTTTAGATAAAATTCTAACGGATGAAATCACCAATAACTTCCCGCTCAAAGCCAAAATAGATTATGAAAACTTGGAAAAAGCATTAAAAGAAGAGATGATCTCGAAAATCTCTGAAAAATTCGGAATAGAATTCGTAGAATCAAATATATTGCTGTTGAATCAAGCGTTTCAGAGTAAATTTAAAAAAATAGTCAGAAGCTATATTATAAAAAACAACAAAAGGCTCGATGGCAGGGATCTCGACGAAATAAGGACCATTACAATTCAAGTAGGCATATTACCTAGGGCACACGGCTCGGCTTTGTTTACCAGAGGTCAGACGCAAGCCCTTAGTATTGCTACATTGGGGACTCAAGAGGACTCTCAAATAATCGATACACTTTACCAAACAAATAGCGAAATAAGAAAAAGATATATGCATCATTATAACTTTCCAGGATTTAGTGTAGGCGAAGCTAGACCCTCCAGGGGTCCAGGAAGAAGAGAGATTGGGCACGGAGCTCTTGCAGAAAAGGCATTGGTTCCAGTTCTACCCAAAGAATCAGATTTCCCATACACTATTAGGGTGGTTTCTGAGATACTTGAGTCAAACGGCTCATCCTCTATGGCATCTACATGTGGATCTTCTCTTTCGCTAATGGATGCAGGAGTGCCAATATCAAAACACGTTGGCGGAATAGCAATGGGTCTTATTTATGAAAAGGAAGACAGCATTATTCTGTCTGACATCACAGGGTTAGAAGATGCTTTAGGCGATATGGACTTCAAAGTCACAGGTACTGTTGATGGAGTTAGCGCACTCCAATTGGACGTAAAGGTCCCGGGCATACCTCTTGATGCGCTCGTAAGAGCAATTGCCAAAGCAAACAAGGGTAGAAAATTTATCATAGACAAGATGACAAACACAATATCAAGCCCAAGAGAAAAGCTTTCAAACTATGCTCCTAGAATAGAAATGATTCAAATTAATCCAGAAAAGATAAGCGACGTAATTGGCCAGGGCGGCAAAATAATTAAAAAAATTATAGAAGAGACAGGATCCAAGATAAGCATTGAACAAGATGGCAAAATTTTTATAGCATCTAATTCTGGAGAGAGCCTGGATAAAACCATTGAAATTATACAGAATCTTGTAAAACCGATAATCCCAGGACAAATTTATACAGGAAAGGTAACAAAGATTTTTAATTTTGGAGCTTTAGTTGAAATATCACCAGGCAAAGAAGGACTCGTTCACATATCTGAGCTCTCGAAAACAAGGGTAAAAAATGTTGAGGAAGTTTTAAGCTTGGGTGACGAAGTAACTGTAAAGGTACTCGATCTTGAAAGCAATGGGAAGATAAATCTCAGCATAAAAGCCCTTTCAGAAGACCCATCAGAGAGTAAAGGCGATAGATATCAAGGAAAGCAAAAAAGGGTAAATAGATAACTAAAATGATCTCAAATAATAGCAATACTTATTCTGAAATATTAATCAGGCTTCAAAAGCTTTATCCAGAAATAAAAAGTAAATTGATTTTTAATAGCCCTTTTGAGTTCTATGTATCTGTAATTCTATCTGCACAATGTACCGATGAAAAGGTAAATTTTGTTACAAAAGACTTATTTCAATACCTGAAAAATTTTGATGATTTAAACAGTATTTCGTTAGATAGTTTAGAAAAGGCAATCCATTCAACTGGATTTTATCACAACAAAGCAAGGTCTCTAAAAGAGGGAGCAAAATTTATACTTGAAAATTTCGGGGGGAATTTGCCCAATGACTTTGACAATCTAATTAAAGTTCCAGGCATAGGCAGGAAATCTGCCTATGCCATTTTAGGCTATGTATTTAATAAAAGCGCTATAATTGTTGACACACACGTGAAAAGGCTGGCAGTAAGATTGTCCCTTTCCAAAAAGGATGACCCATTAATTGTTGAAAAAGAAATAGCCTCTAATGTTGAAGAAAAAGATTGGTTTAAGTTTTCTTATTTTCTAAACCAACACGGAAGAACGATATGTACCGCAAAAAAACCCAAATGTCCAGAATGCGTTTTATATGACATTTGCCCAAAGGTAGGCATATCAATAAATAAATGAAATATAAAATTGACTTGCATATTCACACTAACTTTTCAAAGGATTCAAATATATCAATTGAAGATTTACGTAAAAAAGCGCTGTTAAATGGCATAAACGTAATTGCTGTCACAGACCACAATACAATAAAAGGAGCACTACTTGCAAAGAAGAAAATAAAAGAGATTGAAGTCATAGTAGGTGAAGAAATCCTTACTTCAGAAGGAGAAATAATTGGGCTTTTTTTGCATAGTGAAATTAAACCTTTTTTAAGCGCAAAAGATACCATCAACCAAATCAGGGAACAGGGAGGGCTTGTATATATACCCCATCCATTTTCTGTCTTTAGAAGTGCCCTAAAAAGTAATGCCAAGAAACTACTAATAGATCAATTTGATATAATTGAATCGTTTAATGCAAAATCATTACCATATGAAAATTTTGTTGCAAAGAGATTTGCGAGTCAATACAGAAAGGTGGACGCAGCAGGAAGTGATGCACATTCGATAGAGGGATTTGGTAGAACTTATTCTTATGTTGAAACAGATTTAAACTTTTGTAGGGACAATTTAGTCAAAATCTTAAGCCAATCTACAATTTTTGGAAGATATTTTTTTGTGGAAAATATTTTTTATAAAATATCAGCAAGTTTTCAAAAAAAGAAAGGAGTTTTAAAATGCAAGAAATAAGAGTTGCAATAGTAGGGGTTGGAAATTGCGCCTCATCTCTGGTACAGGGCGTTGAATTTTATAGAAATTCAGAAAAAAACCCTATAGGATTAATCCATGATGAGATAGGGCCATATAAATTAGAAAACATTCGTTTTGTTGCTGCTTTTGATATTGATGAGAGAAAAGTTGGCAAAGATCTCTCAGAGGCCATATTTGCAGAGCCAAACAACACAATAAAAATCCATGACGTTCCAAATCTCGGCGTAACAGTTATGCGAGGGCATACCAACGATGGTATAGGAAAATACGCAGCTAGAGCAATAATAGAATCAAAAGCAGAACCTGTCGACGTTGTAAAAGTTCTAAAAGAAGCAAAAGCAGATGTGTTGATAAATTACTTACCAGTGGGCAGCCAAAAAGCCGCCGAATTCTATATGAACTGTGCGTTAGAAGCAAATCTTGGTGTAATAAACGCAATACCAGTTTTTATAGCAAGCAAAGAAGAATGGGCAAAAAAATTCAAGGATAAAAACTTGCCCATAATAGGCGACGACATAAAATCTCAATTGGGAGCCACAATACTGCACAGAGCACTTACACAAATTTGCCTTGATAGAGGACTTGAGATAGAGAGGACATTCCAACTTAATGTTGGCGGCAATTTAGACTTCTTGAACATGCTCGAAAGAGAGAGATTGGAATCAAAAAAAATTAGCAAAACCAATGCGGTAAATTCTCTAATGCCAGAGCCAATGTCAGAAGAAAATATACATATAGGGCCATCAGATTATATTCCGTGGCTACACGATAGAAAATGGGCATACGTAAGAATAGAGTGCAAAGCCTTTGGTGAAGTTCCATTAAATATTGAGTGCAAGCTAGAAGTTTGGGATTCTCCGAATTCTGCCGGAATAATAGTCGATGCAGTAAGGTTAGTAAAATTGGCAAAAGATAGAAAATTGGGAGGCCCGATAGTCAGCGCGTGTGCGTACTTGATGAAAAGTCCACCTGTACAATATCCAGACACCCAAGCAAGAGCAATGCTTGAAGATTTTATAAAGGGAGAATAATCTGTCTTTACTGAAAAAGTTAATAAAAAGGGTAATCTTTGGCATCTACTGGGACAATAAGAAAAAAAGAGAAGTCGTACTCGACAATTATAAGTTAATAAGCAGCGCATCAGGTCAGCAAAACCCAGAACAACTTGCCAAAGAAGCCCTTGTTTCATTTAGCGACTATATATACGAAGTTATCACGTTAATTTTTAACAAGAAAAAATTTAACGTGAGGTTTTTAAATTTAGAATATCTTGATGAGGCGCTTTCACTTCAAAGAGGGGCAATTGTAAGTACGGCACATATTGGCAATTGGGATATTGGAAGTCTACTTGACCATAAAGACTTAAAGCTCAAAGTTGTGGCCAATCTAGACTTTCCACTTGCCGGCTATATCATAAAGCTAATTCGTTCAAGAATAGGCTTTGATGTAATCCCTGCAAAAAATGGCTTAAGAGAAATAATAACATCTCTTAAACAAAATCGTCCTCTTTGTATGCTAAGCGATATATCATCAAATTTTCCTTCAGAATATGTAGATTTTTTAAATCACAAAGTTTCTTTTCCAAAGGCAGCGTTTCAAATAGCGTCATCAAGAAACTGCCCAATTTTACCAGTTTTTATAATCAGAAAAAAACCATTTGACTTTGACTGTTATATAGAAAATTATATTGAACCCAAGAAAGATTACAGGATAGCTATGCAAGAATGGGCAAACTCTTTCGAAAAATATGTAATCAAGTACCCAAATCAGTGGTACATCTTTCTGCCTATGGAGATAAAAAATGGATAAAAAATTTATTAAAGGCGACCTTCACATACACAGCAGCTTTAGTGATGGAATAGCTTCGCCAGAAGAGATTGTAAAATATGCAGCAAGAAATACTGATCTTAAAATAATAGCCATAACCGATCACGACAACATAAAGGGCTCTCTAAAAGCAGCCGAATTAGGCGAAAAATATGGCATAATTGTCGTTCCAGGAGTCGAAGTAACTACGCTCCAGGGCCATATAATATGCCTTTTTATAGACAGGCATATTAGAAAATTCACTAGCCTTTACAAAACTATAGAAATAACCTATGAATCAGGAGGAATAATAGTTCTCCCCCACCCAATGAGCCCCCTAACATACAGCATCCCACTTCGTTGTATAAAAAATATATTTAAAAAAGAAAACTTTCCGAAACCAGACGCAATAGAAATAATAAATCCTACACTTGCTGGCAGAGTGATTAGACAAAAGGTGATAGATTTAAATAAGACATTAAATTTAGCAGAACTCGCAGGAACCGATTCTCATACACTAGACACAATAGGAAGTGCGTATACGCTGTTTCCAGACAACGTAAAAACGCTTGAAGACGTAAAAAGAGCTATAATAAATAGACAAACTATAGCATGTGGAGAATTTTGGAGCATAAAAGAACATTTGAGAATTGCAAGAACAAGGCTAAACTCAGACATTAAAAATATTGCACAAAAAATAGGTGGCAGGTTAATAAATGGAAATAGATAAGAGAAAATTAGTAAAACCTATTATTTATCCCATAGCGAGCTTCCTTTCAAAAATGAATATTTCTCCAAATTCATTAACTATTTTTTGTACTCTGTTAACTTTTGCAGCATCTCTCTCAATCATCTTTCTACCAGGACTATTTAGCGCAATATTTTTACTAATTGCTGTTTCTTTTGATTCATTAGACGGCGCAGTAGCAAGAATCTCTGGTAAAATAACCAAATTTGGCGGGTTTTTAGATTCTACACTCGATAGGCTTTCAGAAGGCTTTATTTTCTCCTTTATAGCGATATATGGAATACTAAATAACAATAACCTGATTATAATTTTTTCTTTTTTAGCAATGATCTTTTCATATATGATTTCTTATGCGAAAGCAAGATCTGAGTGCGATAACGTCCCAATAAAAGGTGGGCTTATGCAAAGACCAGAGAGGTTAATATTGTTAATCGTATCTTTAGCATCAGGATATTTGTTGCTGGGCCTTATAATACTTACAGCTCTATCAATTTTTACAACTTTTCAAAGGATTTTTATTGCATTTAAAGGATACAGATAGTTTGAAAAGTTATAAAATTTTTAATTTCAAATTAATTTAAGGTTAATGTAAGATAGTGCTCTATAAAGAAAGGGCTCAAATTTTTCTATGCAGTCTTATCCTTAAAACTATAAATCTTTTAGCGCATCCAATTTCACATATTATGATGTCTCTTCACAAAAAAGGGTGCCAAATGTCCAGGCTTAGGTTTAAGTCACAATTTCCATCCTTAAGCGAAAAAGAGCTAGATTCTATGGTAGCCCAAAATTTTTATAACTATTCAATTTATTATCTTGAAGTAATTTTTTTACCGTTTATGGTTAAATTTATTAGATATTTTATAAATGATTTTGATGCTTCATATTCAAACATCAAAGAGTGTTTTAAGAGAGCGAATGACAAAGGGATAATAGTTACTACAGCACACTTTGGAAATTGGGATCTCGGGTCCTTTTTGATAGCTTCTGCAGCAAGAGAATGTAATAAAGAAGCATTTGCAGTGGTAGAATCCATAAAACCAAATTGGCTATTTAACTTCTTCAAGAGAATTAGGAAGAAAGTTGGACTAGAAATAATACCTCTTAACAAAGCTACTGCTATAAAGTCATTAAAGGAGTTAAGAAATGGCAATGTAATAGCTCTTGTGGTCGATAGGAATCTAACCAGCCACGGAATTAAGACCACTTTCTTTGGCAGAGAGTGCATATTCAATGATGGCCCATCAATTTTGATTAAAAAAACAAATCCAAAATTTTTTGTAGCTGCTTTATATAAATCTAATAATAAATATCAAGTATATTTTAAAGAAATAGAGTACAATGTTGAATGCTCAAAAGAAGAAATCACAAATTTGATAATAAAACATATAGAAAACTTGGTAACAATTAGCCCAACTCAATGGTTTATCTTTCAACCGAATTGGATTGGAGATGATTATAGTTGAGAATAGCGCTTGTTAGTCCATACTCTTTTTCCTTTAAAGGTGGAGTTAACACCCATCTCTTTTTTCTACAAAAATTTTTCGACAAGCAGAATATCGAAACTCATATAATTGCGCCTGCTGAACCAGGAAAAATACTCGCATATAATATAGATCACGCGAGATTTCACACAGTGGGGCGTTCACTTCCATTTATGACAAATGGCTCAATAGCAAGGCTCGCCCCAACTCCAGGCGCATTAGGAAAAATACTCTTGCTTAAAGAAAGTTTTGATATTTGGCATATACATGAACCATTCGCACCAGGTCCATCTCTTTTTTCAGTATTCGCACTTAACAAACCTATAGTGGGAACGTTTCATGCCTACTCAGATATCCCATTTCCTTTCGAATGGTTTAAACCAATATCAAAAAGATTTTCAAGCAAGGTAGCTGTCAAAATTGCTGTATCCGAAGCGTCAATGCATTTTGCCGAACAATATATATCTGGTGATTTCAAAATTGTACCAAACGGAGTCAATATTGATATATTTGCACCCTGTGAAAAATATCAGAACCCTACAGTCCTTTTTGTAGGTAGGCTTGAAAAAAGAAAAGGCCTTGACGTAATATTAAAATCATGGAACAAAATTTCTAAAAACTTTCCCGATGCCCAGCTCAGAATTGCAGGATATTCTACCGAAAAGAAAATTAGTAAATTTCAAGAATTAGAAAGCATAAAATTTCTGGGAGAATTAAGCGAAGAAGACCTTGCAAAAGAATATTCCAAAGCTTGGATATTTTGTTCGCCAGCATTGGGAGGAGAAAGCTTTGGTATGACTATTTTAGAGGCGCTCTCTTGTGGCACTGCGGTAATTGCATCGAACATTACTGGTTACAGAACCCTGTTAAAAAACGGTCAATATGGATTATTAGTAGAGCCAAACGACCACATCGATCTTTCGAATAAGATATGCTATTTAATCAAAAATAAAGACGTAAGAGTAGATTTAGAAAAAAAGGCAAGACCTTATGCAATAAATTTTTCATGGGAAAAAATTACATCATCGCTAATTGAACTTTATAAAGAGTCAGAAAGTATCTTTAAATCTAAGTTATAGCCACCGTTTCTATTATTGGCTCTATCTCTCTAACCTTAGCGACAAGCACCGGCCTTACAGAATAAGTAAAAACCTTGTCAGACACAGAGCCCAGAAAGAAATGGCTTACACCAGATCTCCCCCTACTGCCGACAATTATTAAATCGACATCTTCTTTATCAGAAATATCCAAAATTTTCGAAGCGGGACTGCCTTTTTCAACTCTTGTTTCAATTTTTATACCATCAAGCTCTATGTTTTCAAAAGACTTTTCAAACACATTTTTTGCATTTTTATCGATTCTAAGATCAAGATCCTCATCTGATAAAGAATAATCGTTTCTCGAAAGTATCTTTTCTACATAAACTGCAATAATCTTATATTCAACTTCTTTCCTAGCTATCTTTACTGCCCAAAGTGCTGCCTCTCTAGAATATTTAGAACCATCGACAGCAACAAGAATTTTCATATTTATCCTCCTTATTCATCGCAGAGCTCCAGATAAATCAGTAACTCTATAATTTTGACTCTTAAAATACTTTATCATCTCAGAAAGAATCACAGGAGTAGTTTTGCTACCAATATGAAGCAATATTATGCTCCCATCTTTTAAATTATTATATATTCTCTTTTTCTCTCTATCAACAGTCATATTATCCTCCCAATCAAGAGAGTCAATAGTCCAATACACTGTCTCATATCCCAAAGATTTCAATACCCCTCTCACCCTATCGTTTCGTGCTCCATAAGGTGGTCTAAACCAAGGCCTTGGATCCTGACCAGTAGTTTCAATAATAATATTTTGGGCCTTTAAAATATCTTCTTTGATCGCCTCATCGGACATTTTTGTCATATCGTGATGCGCATAAGAATGGTTTCCAACTTCAAAACCATGCTTAGTAATCATACTAACAAGATTCGGATATTTTTCACAAAACGGACCTGTAAGGAAAAAGGTTGCTTTGACATGATTTTCAGATAGAATATCTAAAATATCTGGCAATCTGCTTCCGTCCGCACCTGCATCAAAGGTTAGAACGACAGTTTTGCCTTTTGCCCTATCAATCTCATATCTTGAACTATAAGTTTTAGATGTTTCATCAATTTTCCTATCTGTCTTGTCCTTTGTGTTGCTTGTATTCGAAGATGTACTATTGTTTTGAACATCAGAAATATTTTTTTCAACAGTTTTACTACTGTTTTGAACTTTATCAACGCTTCCAACTCTACCTTTAACAAGATAAAAAACCAAACCTATAGCTAAAGCTATAGTAAGAACAATAAAGAACTTTTTTATCACAAGCTACTTTTTACGACATGAGGTGTAAGTAAAAATATTACTTCTGTCTTGCTCTTTAGACGATAATCATATCTAAACATAGGTCCAAGTAGTGGCATATTGCCCAATCCTGGCACAGAAATAGTTTGTTTTCTATCTTCATCGCTTATAAGACCACCGATATAGAAAGTCTGTCCATCCTTTACTCTTGCTGTTACATCAGCCTCCCTAATGGTTGTAGTAAATGGTTGATTGATCTGAAGTTGAGAAATATCACCATTAAACGCAGAAACAGAAGGCGTAACATGAATCGTTATCTCACCATTTTCGCCTACAAAGGGAGTAATTTTTAGCAAAACACCTACGTCATATTCATTTGTAGTGTAGGTCACGTTTCCGCCAGTAGCAGAAGATACCTGAGGTATATACAATTTATCACCTGCAAATACATAAGAATCCTGACCGTCTAATGCAAGAATTCTTGGATCAGAAAGTATTTTCCCATTGCTATTATTTAGCTGAGCATAAAGAGATGCAGTGATATTAGAAATAGTACCCGTATAAACACTAGATTTGCTCTTAGACGTTCCATAAGTCCTTGTCGCAGTAGCAGTTCCTGAGAGCTGAACGTTATTTGGCCAATTTATGCCAATCTCTTTAATCCCTTGGTTATCAAGCTCAATAACCATTACCTGAACTTCAATTTGTTTAAGCGGTGTATCAAGATTTTGGAGCAAATTTTCTGCAATTTTTTGTTTATCTTCTGGTGCTATTACAGTAATGGTATTGGTTCTATCATCATAGAGTACCTTACCCGAGCTGTCAGTAGAGTTAGATGTGGATGCTGACTCGCCCCCGCCAGAAGATGATGCAATCTTTGTTGAAGAGAATGATGCGCCAATACCCTCTGCTATCAGCTTTGCCACATCAGCTCCCTGTCTCATTGTGGTTACCTTGTTTATAGTTAACCCAGAGGCTCCTCCACCGCTGCCTCCGCCAGAAGTTGCAGAAGTAGAAGTCTCTATAACAGTTTTATTCCCGACATTATATAACTTATATACCCTGATCACACCAAAGTTACTCAGATCTTTATTGTTACCAATCACAAGAACATTCCCAACCTTTTGCATTGAAAAATTGTTAATCTTCGTAACAAGTTTAATTGCATCATCAACGCTTATATCTTTAAGATCTACGGTAACGGATCCCTTAACAGAATCAGATGCTACCAGATTATATCCGCCTAACCTCGCAAGAGTAGCCAAAACATCCCTTATATCAGCTCCCTTAAATGCCATGTACGATATCATAGGAGAATTATCTGATTGAGCCTGAACCTGCTGCGTATTATCAATATTCGAATTAAGACTTGAAGGGTTATAACCCTTTGGGTATAAGCCAGAATCTAAATTGTTTATATTTCCAGAACTTGAATTATTTTGATTAGAAACTGTATTCTGAGCACTTTCATTTGTTGCAGATTTAGCAGCTTCTTTTGGCTGGAATTTTAAGACCAAAACATTATCTGCCGTCTTTTGGATGCTTACGCTGACGTCAGGATCTCTAAGATAAGCATAAAGCTCTACGCCCTCTGGAACAACATAATAAGAAAGATAATCAATTTTTGATAGATCGGCAAAAATTTTCTGTCCTGGTTTTAGGGAAAGCGAAGTATTTTTAAATGTGAATTTTATGGAATCAGGATAATTAAGCCTTTCCTGGAGGACACTGTTAAGATCTATGGGACCAGAAAAGGTGAGCGTCAGTTCATCGTATGTACTTTGGTTGTTTGTACCTATGTTAACAAGCGCAGTCTTATCAGCGGCATACGATATGGTTGCAAAAAATAAAAAAGATAAAAATAAACAAGATCTTAAGATCCATTTCATAAAATTCACCTCACATATTTTATAATTCATAGGTTTTTGTTTGCCCCGAAGAAGTTAGCACTACACTGTTTAGGTAAACATCTACAACCCTTATGTTGCCCAGTATAATATCGCCACTTCTAACTGTATATGTTTGTTGTCCATTTTCTATAATGGCTGTCATTTTATCGTTAACTCTCATAATCCCCACCAATCTTAAACTCGTTGGAAATGGATTCATTTTAATCATAGGGAAATTAGTATTTGAACCTGATGAACCTTGCGCGTTTGAGGAGTTCCCCTCGGAACCAATAAGTGGGATAAATGGATCAGACCTGCCTATTTGGACTTTTGGCTTTTCAAGAGTTTCTGGGTTGATAATACTATTTGACACATTAGCCTCCTTATTGGTCACAGAAGGCTTAGGGGTTTGAACAACTTGAGGTTTATTGACATTTGATTGAAATAATTGAGGATAAACGTAAATGCCAGCTACTAACAAAAGGATTATGATTAGAACACCTAGTAAAATTTTCATTTTCTTTTGCTTATCCATATTTATTTCTCCCTATTTGGACCTTGACAGATCGTAAAACCCGTCTAAAGTCATATCAAGTCTCAAAGTTTTTTCTTTTTCAGAATATCCAACTATTTGAAATCCACCCAAAGTAATTATCTTTGGGAAAGTGCTTAAGCTTTCCATAAATTTCTTCATCGCATCGTATCCGTGAAAGTCTACCTTAAGCGCAAACTTTATTGTCCTAATATTAAGTATTCTCTCAGCATCTGCATAAGGATTGCCTGAGGAAGGCTGGGCAACTTTGTTGTTAGATTGATTCTGCTGATTTGCTGGTTGCAATACGGTTTTGCTAAAAGTCGCACCGCTGTTAGACTGCTGTTGAGGCTTTTGCTGAGCGATAGGAGCTTGAGATATCCCTTCTGGCTTAAATTCCACAAGGGTTCCGCCAGATGCCTCAATCAAATTCGACAAATCCACAAACATCTTGGCCATATCGTTTTGAACTATAAATCTCGATCTTATTTTCTCAACTTCAGTGTTTGCTTGATTAAAATCTTTTCTTAATGCAGCCAGAGCAAGAGATTTGTTCTTATACTCGTTTAACTGCAATTGTTTAGCATCAAGAGTTGTTTTTTGGGCTAAAAATTGTTGGACCTGAGGAAACAAAAAGAAGACTCCAAAAAACACAATAAACAAGAATGAAAGCATTGCAGAAAGTAGCTTTTTCTCTCTGAAAGTTAAATTTCTAAAGTAGTTTAATATGGTGTTTTTCATCTTGAAACCTCAAAATCAAAAATGAAATTAAAGGCATTATTCGAATTTTCTTTGTCTTTACCGGGAACTCTTATAATTTCATCCAGCCTGGGGTTGGAAAGAATTTTGGATTTCGATATCAAGTAGTAAAAGTAAGGCGGAGAGGTAGAACTTAATGAAGAACCATTCAGAGTATAATGCAAACCGTCAATCTTTAATGATGTAATCCACGTATCTGCAGGTATTGAAGATCTAAGCTCCTCCAAGACTCCAATATCTCTTTTAGATCTTTGATCAATACCTTGCAAAACTTTATTGGCTTCTTGCAATTCATTTTTTCTCTTCAATAGAACGTCGTAATTTAGCGCATCAGGCATAAGCACTGTAATCTGATTATTTACGCTAGTAATCTGAGATGAAATATAAAAATTTAAGGCAAACGCTGCTCCTGTTAAAATTAAAAGAACAAAAAAAACAGCTACAGGAATAAGAAAAACGAGATTTTGATTAAAATCACTACCTTTTTCTACAAATTCCTCTGGCAGTAAATTTATTATATATCCTAAATAAACATTATCCTTCATTTCTCATCCCCAACCCTACTGAAATACCAGAGTATTTTACTGCATTTTCATCAAAGCTTCCCTTCAAAACCTTGCTTGGAACAATCCTTGCCTCACCAAACGGGACGCTAACCTTCTCTTTTATATAGTTAAATAGTGGCTTGTCGGCTTCGCTTCTACCGACATAGCTTAACTTACTGACATCCTTGTTAACTTTATCAGAAAGATAAAAACTAATCGTTCTTTCAATCTCGGACAGGAGCAATTCCAGACTACCAGTATCATTTTTTATAAGGTTATCATATGAAATCAGAATAAAACGCTGGTATACTGGATAACCATCGTCAAGGATCAAGATGTTAACTCCCTCAGAAAATATCTTCATAACCATCTGAATTCCAGAAGTTATTTGCTCACCCATCGCCCTTGCAAGAGCTAAGATTGAAAGATCTATCTTGCTAAGAGTCAAACCGGCTCTATTAAAAGAGTCTATAAACGGATCGACAATTCTTCTTGGAACTGCAACCAAAAGTGCATCAACAAAATTGTCATTTCCAATATGGACATCCCTCAAAAAACAACTGTCAATGTATGCCTCTTCTGGCGGTATTGGCAAATATCTATCAGCCTCAGATTTTACTACAAGGGAGACCTCATCTGCGGGAAGCATTGGGAGCCTGATGTTTTTTAAAATAATTTGCGTGCCATGAAGCCCTAAAACAAAATTAACATTTTTAAATACCCCAAACTGCTGCTCGAGCAATGAAGAAAAAGACTTTATACTTTCGATATTCGAGTCTTTAGTATAAGGCTGAGGCAGCAAAACATCTTGGTATTTTTTCAAAACAAAAGAAGACTTGAGATTATCAACCTGCGAAAATCTCAATACGTTGCCGTCTATTTCTATCCCACAAAAAAATTTTTTCTTTTTAAAAAGAGACAATTATCCTCCACCCACAATAAGTTTATTTGACCAGCGCAATAATAATAATCTTTTAAAAATATTCTGTCAATAATATTATTTGTAATCATTATACCCCACCCCCGCCAATTTTTTTACATTTGCATTGACTTATACCCGATTATTCTATTAACTGAGCTAACAAAAGCTTTAGCAGATGCCACAAGAATATCGGTATCAGATCCTCTGCCAATAAACACCCTGTCATTGGAATCTTGAACTCTTACTGTAACTTCTCCCAGAGCATCTGTCCCGCCCGTAATTGCTTTAATGTTAAAGTCCATTAGATTAAGCTTCATTTTAACCATTTTTTCTATAGTCTTATAAATTGCATCCACAGAACCATTGCCTATTCCTGAATCCAAAAGCCTTTCCCCAGAACTATTTTCCAATACCACAGTAGCTGTTGGATAAGAATTTGTACCAGAATAAATGCCCACATAATGAACTCTATAAGATTCTTCTCCCTGGAAGAGGATGTCATTAATAAGCGTTATGAGATCCATATCATGAATTTGTTGTTTTTTGTCAGCCATCTCCTTAAAAGCAAGAAATGCTTTATTAAGATCGTTTGGAGAGAGTTCAAATTCCAAGTCTTCTATTTTTTTTCTAAAGGCATGCCTTCCAGAATGCTTGCCCAAAACCATCTGCGAACCAGTAAGCCCAATAAGCTCCGAATCGAGTATTTCATATGTCCTCTTATCCTTTAGGACTCCGTCCTGATGAATCCCTGACTCGTGGGCAAAGGCATTTGCACCAACGATAGCCTTATTTGCTTGTACATTCATTCCAGTTAAGGATGATACAAGCCTGCTAGTTCTATAAATTTCCTGGGTGACTATATTGGTATAACTTTGATAAAAATTCTTTCTAACAAAGAGTGCCATCACAATCTCTTCAAGAGCCGCGTTCCCTGCCCTTTCACCAATTCCATTAATAGTACATTCGACCTGGGTCGCTCCAGCTTCAATAGATGCTAAAGAATTGGCGACAGCTAAGCCAAGATCGTTATGACAGTGAACTGATATATCTATGTTTTCTATTCCTGGCACATTATTTTTTAGATAACGAATCATTTCAACCATTTCATTTGGAGTAGAATAACCTACCGTATCTGGTATATTGATTGTCTTGGCACCCGATTCAATGGCCACACTAACACATTGAGCAAGAAATTCCATATCGCTTCTAGATGCGTCTTCCGCAGAAAATTCTACATCAGTGCAAAGAGAACTGGCATATTTTACAGATTCTCTTATTTTAGTAAGGGCCGCTTCTCTTGAAATTTGGAGTTTTTTCTCCAGATGTAAATCAGAAGTAGCTAAAAAAGTATGAATTCTTGGTTTATCGTTATCTTTTATGGCATCCCATGCCCTATCTATATCTTCTTTTTTTGCCCTTGCAAGGGCCGCAATGATAGGCCCCTTCACCTCTCTTGCAATTTGCTGGACAGCTCTAAAGTCACCTTCTGATGCTATAGGAAAGCCAGCCTCAATGATATCAACATTGAGTCTGGCCAACTGCTTTGCAATCTCACATTTTTCCTCGTTGTTAAGACTTACGCCTGGAGATTGCTCTCCATCTCTAAGCGTCGTATCAAATAATTTTATCCTTTTCAAAGGAATCACTCCTTAATATTCTACTTTTGGCAGCCAGGACATCATACTTCTCATCTTTTTCCCTACTTCATCAATTTTGTGCTCTCTTTCTTTTCTTCTAAGAGCATTGAGCATGGGCTGACCAGCAGAATTTTCCAGAATCCACCCTTTAGCAAATACACCCGTTTGGATGTCATTAAGGACTTTTTTCATATTTTCTTTAACTTCTGGTCCAACTACACATGGCCCTACTGTTAAATCCCCATATTCTGCAGTATTCGAAATTGAATGTCTCATCCAGCCAAATCCGCCTTCATAAACCAAATCGACTATTAGTTTCATTTCATGTAAAACTTCAAAATATGCAAGCTCAGGCTGATATCCTGCCTCACATAGAGTTTCAAATCCTGCCTTTATCAGAGAAGTAAGACCGCCACACAAAACAGCCTGTTCACCAAATAAATCAGTTTCTGTTTCTTCTTTGAAAGTCGTATTCAATACTCCTGCTCTTGTACCGCCTATACCTTTTGCATATGCAAGAGCCATATCAAAAGCGTTACCGCTTGCATCTTGATAAATAGCATACAAGCATGGGACACCTTTGCCTTCTTCATATTGTCTCCTTACCAGATGTCCAGGCCCTTTTGGCGCTATCATAAAGACATCTACATCAGATGGCGGAACAATCTGATTAAAATGGACACTAAAACCATGAGCAAAAACCAAAGCCTTACCAGCTTTTAGATACGGTTTTACTTCACTTGTATATATCTTTGACTGCAATTCATCTGGGATTAAAAATACGATAATATCAGCATCCTGAGCCGCTTGAGATACTGTTACCACCTTCAAACCTGCACTAATAGCCTTATGAGCACTTTTTGAATCTGGTCTCAAGGCTACCATTACATCTAAACCGCTATCCTTAAGATTTAGTGCATGGGCATGTCCCTGACTGCCATACCCTAAAATCGCAATTTTTTTACCGTTCAAAAACTTTAAATCTGCATCCTGATCGTAATAAGCTTTTACCATTTGCATTAAGCCTCCTAATTTTATTTATTATCATTTAACTCAAAAATTATTTTAATCACAAGTTTGATTTACAACTTGTCTCAAAGGTTTGACTCTTAATTTAGCCTCTCTTCATCGCCACTCTGCCGCTAAACAAAACCTCAATAATACCATAAGGCTTTAAAAGGTTTAGACATGCATAAACCTTTTCCTCATCACCAGTTACTTCAACAGTTAAAGTATCCTTAGAGAGATCTACAACACGTGATCTAAAAATATTTATTATTTGAAGAATTTCGGATCGAACTGGCCCGCTTGCCTTCGTTTTTATGAGAACCAGTTGTCTCTCAACTATATTTTCTTGGGAATAATCAAATACTTTGATTACATCTATTAGTTTATACAACTGTTTTGCTATCTGCTCAACGACGTTGTCATCTCCCTCAACTAAAATAGTCATCCTCGAAAATCCTTCATTTTCCATAGGAGCCACGGTTAAAGATTCAATGTTGTATCCGCGTCTAGCAAACAATCCTGCTATCCTAGCAAGCACACCTGATTTATTGCTAACAACTAAACTAAGCGTATGTCTCATTTCTTTTCCCTCCCATAAATCATCTTTGAAATATCAACACCAGGGGGGACCATTGGAAACACATTCTCTTCCCTTTCTACCCAAACGTCCAAGATATAAGGTCCCGAAGAGGAAAGACACTCCTCAATAGCCTTTTTCAGTTCAGAATTTTTCTTTACAGTTTTCGCCGGGATATTGTATGCCTCACCAATTTTTGTAAAATCTGGATTGCCCGATATCAAATCTGTTTCAGCATACCTTTTGTCAAAGAACAGATCCTGCCATTGACGAACCATTCCAAGATAACCGTTATTAACTATGATCGCTTTAACTGGCAATTTATAAGAATTTAAAACAGCTAACTCTTCAATAGTCATCTGAAACCCGCCATCACCAGAAATACTTACTACAAGCTGGTTTGGTTTTGCAACTTGAGCCCCAATAGCAGCAGGAAGTCCAAACCCCATAGTGCCCAAACCTCCGGAAGAAATAAATGTTCTTGGATCGAATCTTTTGAGATATAAGGCTGCAAACATTTGGTGCTGACCGACATCAGTCGCTACGATACCATCTGTGCCTAAAATTTGGCTAAATACAGAAAAAAACTCCTGAGGATAAATGCCTTCATGAGGCTTTTGAGCTTTGTACTCAAGACAAAATTCCTTTTTCCATTCTCCAATCATCTTAATCCAATCATCTTTTGGTGACATTTGCTCAAGCTCTTTGTTCAACTGTATTAATATTTTTTTGCTAAGTCCAACTATGGGCACAATTACCGGCACATTTTTTCCAATCTCAGCAGGGTCAATGTCAATATGAATAACCTTGGCATGCGGGGCAAATGTGGCAAGCTGTCCTGTAACTCTATCATCAAAACGTGCACCAACTGAAATAATCAAATCAGATTCCATTAGAGCTTTGTTGGCACAAGGCAATCCGTGCATTCCAGGCATGCCAAGATGATAAATAGAGTTTGGATCCAGCGCACCTTTACCGTGTAGAGTGTGTGCAACAGGAATATGAGTTTTCTCAACCAATTCTTTAATCTCATCAACGCAGTCCCTTGCTCCACCGCCAACCAAAATTACAGGCCTTTTTGATTTCTGTATAGCTTTAACTGCCTTTTTAATCTGTAAAGGATGTCCCTCTGTAGTTGGTTTATAACCAGGAATATCAATTGGCTTAGAAAAATTAAACTCATTTTCATTCATTAGTACGTCTCTTGGAAGATCAATAAGTACAGGACCAGGCCTTCCTGTAGAAGCAATATAAAAGGACTCTTTAAGGATGGTAGGAATTTCCTGTTGGTTCTTGATAATATAACTATGTTTCACAACTGGAAGAGTTATACCAAAGATATCAATTTCTTGAAATGCGTCAGTACCCATCACATTTGTAGATACCTGCCCAGTCAAAGCTACAATAGGAACTGAATCCATATAAGCATTTGAAATTCCAGTTACAAGATTTGTCGCTCCAGGTCCAGAAGTTGCAATACAAACCCCAACATCTCCTGAAGCTCTTGCATAGCCATCGGCAGCATGAGCTGCGCCCTGTTCGTGCCTCATCATGTAATGATTAAAAACTGGGTTTTTATAGAGCTCGTCATAAAGACCCATTATTGCACCACCTGTAATGCCAAATGCGTTTTTGATACCCTGAGACTCAAGAGTCTTTAAGATTGCAGCCGTTCCTCTCATCTTCACAAATATCCCTCCTTCCAAAATTTTTAAAAAAAAACCCTCACATCACGAGGACGGAGGGAATTTCCGCGGTACCACCACGATTAACCATCAAAAAAGACGGTTCTCTCAAGGCATTAACGCAGCCGAACGTTTCTGATTACTAAGATTCACCAGAAAAGCTCCCAGGCGAGTTCAAAAGCGCCCTTTACCGAATCGCACCAACCTTCGGCTCTCTAAGAAAGTTTTGCTCTCTACTACTCCTGTTCACAGCTTTTAACTATATTAATTTTTCAAAACGGTTAATTCTATATATAATAAACTTTAAATTAAAGTTGTCAAACACTTGTGAAGTTTAAAAAAATTTAACCTCCAAACAAACTTTTGAAAAGTCTTCCAAAGAAATTGCCTTGATTTTTTTTGTTATGAAATTCAGGCAAAAAATTCTCAAGCTTATTTTTCGAGTCAATATTCCCTAAGTCTTTGGATTTCTCATACCAATATTTTGCCATTTTTACATCTTTAGAGGTGCCTCTTCCATACTCATACATCCAACCAAGTCTGTACATTGCATCTGGGTTGCCATTTTCGGATGCCTCTTTGAAAGACCTAAAAGCCATTTTATCGTCTTGAGATGTGCCCTGGCCGTGAAGAGACATGAGACCAATATGGTATTTTGCATCTGCACTGCCTTTTTGAGATGCCTCTTTGAAATATTTAAAAGCCATTTTATCGTCTTGAGATGCGCCTCTTCCATACTCATACATCCATCCGATTCTGTACATTGCATCTGGATTGCCATTTTCAGATGACTCTTTGAAATATCTAAAAGCTGCGCTATCGTCCTGAGATGTGCCCTGGCCGTGAAGAGACATGAGGCCAAGATGGTATGTTGCATCTGCACTGCCTTTTTGAGATGCCTCTTTGAAATATTTAAAAGCCATGTCAAAATCCCTTACAACTCCAAATCCAAGTAAATACTTTAAACCTAATTCAAAAATTGATTTTGGGTCCTCATGATCTATGTCCAGATTTTCAACATCGATAGGATCAATTTTCTCGTATATCTTATCTTTTCTTAAAGTACTTTTCTCACTGTTGAAATTAGAAATCTCATCAAGATGTACTGAATCTTCTTTTATAGCTGGTTTGTTCACTTTGAAGCTTTGATCTTCGGCCTCTTCAATCATTGATAGAAATTCGTCCATTGATTTAATTCTATTATTTACATTTACCTCAAGACCCTTTGAAATAATTTTTGCAATTTTTGGGCTTATTTCTGCTAAGTCTAATTCTTTTAAAGTTTGCAATCTATCTGGAGCTGGAGCTGGAGGAAAGCCCTTAATTAAAGTATAAAAATTTGCACACAGCGAATATACATCTGTATAAGGTCCTCTTCTCACCCTCTGACCATATTGCTCTAGTGGTGCAAAACCAGGAGTCACAATTCTATCGTAATTTCCAGTTTTTTCTGCTATAAATTGTCTAGCTGACCCAAAATCTACAATCACAATTCTTCCTTGTTTTGTTAATATCAAGTTGTCAGGCTTAACATCCTGATGCAATAGTCCCGCATCATGGACCACCTTTAAAGCCTGAGCAACCTGTTTTATATAACTTAGAGCTTCATCTTCTGATACTTTTCCTGCTCTATTTATGAGTAACGATAAGGACTCTCCCTCAAGAAATTCCATTATCAGATAAGCCGTATTATTTTCTTCAAAAAAATCAAGAACTTTTACTATACCTGGATGATTTAATCTGGCAAGAATTCTTCCCTCATTTAAAAATTCACCAATGCTTTCAGAAGAGTCGCCACCAAAGATTACCACGCTACCTTGCCTTGTAGCGCCAAGCGCAAAGAGCTCTTTAACAGCTACTTTTGAATCAAGCATGGTTTGAGTAGCAGAATAAGTAAAAGAAAATCCACCCTGTATGATTACATCCTCAATTCGATATTTGCCATTTTGAAGAACTGTACCAGAAGCCAATGACATTATTGAAAGAGTTCTAGTCCCAGAAAAAGCTTTATCAACTACTGCTGTTCCACACACTGGGCAAACTTTTACTTCCTCTGAAATAGGCCCATATCCACAAACTCTACAAAAGATCATATTCTCTCCTTATTCTTAAAATTCTTTATAAATAGCAATTGCCGTAGCATTATCAGGTGCTCCTCTTTTCAAAACAACTGAAATCAACTCATCCACAAGATCGTCTGGATTGTGCGACAAAGATCTAATAACAGCCAGCAACTCATCGTCAGGAATCTCTCCCCATACTCCATCACTTACTATTAGAACAACATCCCCTTTAACTAATTGAATAGAATGTTTTTCAAACTTCTTGAACAATCCTTCTATATAATTTTCTTGTTTATCCTTTATAAATCCCATAGATCTTAAGAGCTTGTTTCTATCTGGACTATTCAATGCCTCTTCTCTTGTCATAATTCCGCCTAAGATTAGCGTTTCTACCAAAGAATGATCGTTCGATAATCTCTCAAGATTATCGTTTTTATAAAGATATATTCTTGTATCTCCCACATGTGCAATATAAAGCCTATCGTTGTAAATGACAGTGCCGCTAAAGGTACAACCACCGTTTTTGCCATTTAAACTGTCAAACACAGCTTTATTTGCCTTCCATGCAAGCTCAATAGTTTGATTTGCAATGTGTTCATCGTCATCTAAAAGTTCAAATCTTTCAGTCAAAAATGCATCCACAGCAGATTTACTGGCAGTTTCCCCTGCCTCCATGCCACCCATACCGTCAGCGATACAGGCTTTTAAGATATTGTGCTTTCCAAAGTGATTATAAAAATACATTTGAGCATAACCAAAAGAATCTTCATTAATCGTTCTCGAAACGTTTAGTCCAATAGTAGAAGAAGATCCAATGCTATATTTACAGTGTTGAGCCTCAATTGAAGAACAAATTTGACTAAGCATATTAAAAGCATCTTTAAGCGAAATTCTTCCCCTGCTGCCTGGAAGTGCCAGTGATAGAAATTGTGGTATACCCGGAATATCGTAGCGCGAGATAATCTTTATATCAAATCCATTTTTAATTGAAATTCCACTTAATAACTCGTAAAGAAGAGAGCCTAATAGCTTAATTGTGTAATCTTCTATTTCAAATAATTGATTGGGAAACTTGAAATCAGAAAAACTTATAATATTGGGAATTTTAGAAAACTTGAAACCATTTTCCGTTTTAACCAGATCAGCAATATTAATCTCGTTAAACATATATCCCTGATCTTTTAGCAATATTGAAGCTTCACTGATATCTTTTATAAGAAGTAATGAGTGTTCTGGATCTAAAGGTACGCTTAGCTTCTTTGCATCATAAGATTTGAAAACAATAGTATTTTCAAAATAACTCAATATTTCAGGAAAGATCTTTGAATTTAGTATCTTCTCATAAGCCTCAAATTTTTCGCCATTGTAACATATAAAAAACTCGCCATTATATCTACACTTACTCCAACCCTGCCCAAAATCTTCAATTACTTCGAACAGATTAAACATCTTTTCAAGATCTAATCTTTTTACAATATTTTCGTCCATGTACCCCACCTAAATTATTATCAAATTATTCACCAGTCGCCTTTCTGATGTCGTCATCAGAAGGCAAATCTGACTTAGAATGATCTAATAATTGCGTTTTCATTCCAATTTTTAGCGTTTTAGCAGTGCCAGAACCAATATATCTTTTTATTCTTAGCTCTTCAATTGCCCTGTCTAACATCGCAGTTAAGTTCTCATTTTTTAATTTTATAGTAAGACTTCTTGCTAGAGCTAAGATTTTCTCTGAATCATCAGGTGAGTTATATGCATGAGTAATTGCTTGGTTTACAATTCTTTCAATATTTCTTTGCTGAACCCAATCCATAACCTCTTGATCGGTTTGGACGGCAAGCAATTGATCTTTTGTAAACTCAATATTAACTTCGAGTGGGCCAACTTTTTCTTTTGTGTCGCCTTTCGGGAGTTGATAATACAATTCAACCTGAGCCATATCAATCTTTGATACAGGTATCAAAGGAACATCAAACTCCAAAAGATATACATTCTTTCTTTTAGATTCAAGATTGCCCATTAAATAGGGTTGAGTATCAGTTATAATCTCGTATTGAACGGGGAAAATTTTTGTGATTCTCTCAAGAGAAAATCCTTCCTTAAGAGAAATTACCAGCTCAAGATTTGTAATTACTTCCTGGCTTGCATGGCCCAATTCATTCAAGAAAACATAAGGCAATTTGCTAATGTTTATGCTACTGGAATAATCCAGACCAACTTCACTATCACAAAGGTGTAGTGGTTTTCCTAATGTCCTATCGGAAATCCTACACAACAAGTCTTCATTCCATTCATCGCCAACCCCAACAGAAAGTACAGATATATTAGAAAAAACTAATTCATCCAAAACCTTCTCAACAACATCTAAATCGAAGGCGTTTCCATCAGTCAAAACCACCATCTTTTTTATGCCAACCTTATCTTTAAGAAGCTCCAATGAAAGCTTCATACCAGCACCAAGATTGGTTCCAACTGTTCCTGTTTTAATTTTTTCTAATGATAAATTTATACTTTCCTTATCTGCCGCAACAGTGAAGGGTAAAACCGTATTAACTTCATCATCGAAAGTAACAATGCTTATTTCATCATCATCTTTAAAAATATCAGATTCAAATATTTTTTTCAAAGATTCAACAACAATTTCAATTTTTGATTTATCATTTACCTTTTCGCTCATCGATCCAGAAGTATCTAAGACAAAAGAAACGAAAAGCTTTTCACGTTCTTCAAAATCTCCTGTTGCTTCAATGCCAAGTAAAACAAAAAGTTTCTGCCCAGGAGTATCAGCTAACAACCTTTTTCTATGAGTCTTTAAGTTTACTTTAAGCATCTTATTCTCCTTAAAAAGTCATTTTCTATATCTTAAACTTTCTAACCTCATCTTCAAGTTCATTTGACTTTATTTTAATAACATTTGATACCTCTTCCATCTTATTAGCTTCAGTTAACTGTTCATTGGCTCTCTCTGAAATATTCCTAGTTGATGAAACTCCGTCTTTTGATATTTCAGCAACGCTTTCAATTGCTCTTTGGACGTCTAAGGATGCCCTATTGATATCGTGAATATTTGAAAGGTCTTCCTCAGCCAAAGCAGCTAAGTTAGCCAAGCTTGTTTCAATATTTTTAATATCTTTTGAAGATAGCAACCCAGTTGCATCCTCTTTAATCTTCTCAATCATTGCAGAAAGCTCATTAACGTTTTTTGCTAAACTATTAGCCGAATCCTCAATCGAAGAAAAATATTTTTTAATAGTATCAATACTTTCATCTTGCTTGTTAAAGTTTATCTTAGAACCATCTGATGCAGTAAAACCTTCATTAAGATTGTTTAAGATTTCATTCGTTGTATTTAAAAGTTTTTCAGATAAATTTCTTATTTCATCAATAATAGCCCCAAAACCCTTCCCTTGATCGCCTAATTTAGCAGTTTCAATAATCGCGTTAGAAGTCCAAAGTTGTATTTGATTCGCAAGCGTCTGTATAGGAACAAAAGCCGATTTTATTTTGTCTGAGTTATTTTTTATATTGCTAAAAATATCGGTTACACTTGACATTACGTTAACAACCTCATCAACAACGGGTTTCTTTTCATCTGTTTCTTTATTCATATTTTTAATTTTGGTGTCAGTTGCCTGTAATATATCGGTTACACCCTTAAGCTTATCGCTAAATATCTCTATACTTTTAGCTATCTTATTAATATTTTGAGCAATATTCGAAGCAGTTATTGCCTGATCTTCAACGCCTTTAGATATGCCTTGAATACTCTTTAGAAGAATATCTTTATCTTCATTTAATTTTGACGATATGTTTGAAAGGTCCATAGCGCCCTTCGCATTAATTTCTGATAGTTTAGATACATCGCTCGATGAAGTAGCTACCAAAGAAGATACCGACATAAGCTCATCAGAAGTGTTTACCAAGTCTTTAATAGCATAATTTATCTTACCAATAACGTTAATAAAGTTTGATCTTATTGATTCTACTGCCCTTACAACAACCCCTAATTCATCGTTGTAAACAGGATTAAGAGGTTGACTAAGATCGCCAGAGGCTACTCTTTTTATATCCTTAACCAACAGTCCTATCGGTCTCATAAAGAAAAACTCCATAGACAATAGCAATAAGAATATGCCGATTATAATAGCTGCTATGTTTAATGCAAACTGCACTATGGTAAATCTCTTCAACATATTATTATAAAAAGCTGTATCTTTAGCAATAAAGTACATCCCAAGAATTTTTCCATTGGCATCCTTCACAGGATAATAATATGCAAAATAAGGCTTACCAAATAATATTTCCTTTATAAAGTTATACATTTCTGAGATATTTCTAGGAGTACCATAATCAACTGGTTTACCATCTTTTAGAACCGCTCCATAAATAGAAGAGTTAAAAAATTTATCAAAGTAGGGAAGCTCGTTACTCTTAATAGAAGTAGAAACCATTTTATCACCATCAAAAAAGGCTACCTCTACTCCAAGGTTATTTCTGATTTGATTTGAAATATCTTTAGTTCCAGCAATTTTAAAGCCTGTTGAAATAGCCCCAATAATTTTGCCTTTTTCGTCTCTAACAGGCGCTCCAGATCTTACTGAGAGTCCAGTAGTATGTCCCTTCGCGATGCCAGATTCAACTTTACCACCTAAAGCACTTGAAATCTCTGGTAAATCAGATAAGTTATCGCCCTTCTCAGTAGGCGCATTGCTTCTTGCAAGTACATTGCCATCAGAATCAGTAACGGTCACATATGATCCGGGATAAAGCTGAGAAAATTTTTCAATGAATGAAGATAGGGAGGCAAAATCTTTGTTTTTTATGCCAGCAACAAGATCGTGCTCGTTAGAAAGTATCAAAGCAATTCTTCTTGAATCTGTAATTTTTGAATCAAGGAAGAAATTAAGACCTTTAGATGCGTTTGATATATCATTAAACAAAATTTCATTACTAAAGTTATATATTTGAATCAAACCTCCACCCGATAAGAGCAGGCCAAAAACAAAAAAACTAACAAGAACCATTATGCCCATCTTTTTACGAAGAGCAGCGTTTAAGAAAATACGAAAAATCCTCATATAACCCCCTAAATTATATAAACTAATAAATGAAATTTAAACTATATTCATATATTTTGTAGAACAACTTTGGACTTCATTTAAATCCTGATCCTCAGCTTCAAGATAAGTAGCATAAAGATCTAAGTCCCAATCTTTTTTATTCCCCTTCGAAAACAAAATTGCTCTTGCAGCCCCTTCCCATTCACCACTACCCTCTGGGATTAAACCATAAGCCCTTAAACAATCAAAAACGTTAAAAGAGTCAGTTTTCCCTTCACTATCATCGTAAACTATAAATCTTGGAAGTTTAAGACCTTCTTTATCAACAATAATCCAAAATCTTTCAACCTTCTCAAGTTCCTTCTCGATTTCTTCAGTAATTCTATATTTTAAACAATCTACAGTCATTTTGACAACTTCTTCTTCAATAATCTTCAATTCTTCATTCGAAAAATCAGACATACCTATACCAGCATTGTTATCATATCTATTTAATATTTCAAAAAACTCATCCCATGAGATAAATATATCATAAAAATTATCAATCCAAGCATAAACGTGTATATCTTGAATCTTTTCCATAACTACAGCTTTTAAATTTATTCTAATAACATCTAATTTTTCCAAAAAAATCCTCGCAAAATATATAAAAAAATTTAATCAATATAGATTTTAAAAATCTGATTAGAAAATACCTTCTGTCTTTCTTTCTACATAGTCAAAAATATAGTTCCAATCATTTTGATCAATAAAGACCTCAGAAGATTTAATATTTTCTAAAACCTGATCTGGATTTCTTGCCCCCACTAACAAGCTTGAAACGCCTGGAATCATCCTGGTCCAAGCTAAAATAAGCTGTGCTGTGGTTATATTGTATTTTATTTTAAACTTATCAAATTCAGCCAAAAGGTTTAAAATTTTACCCCTTACTTGCGGACTAAACCTTGATTCGTGAGATCTATTGTCGTCTTTTGAAAAAACTCTATCCAAAGTAACCTTACCGCTCAAGAGACCCTTTTCCAAAGGAGAATAAGCTATAAAAGAAATATTATTATTGGCACAATATGGAATATTGTCAAATCTTGCTTCCATATCAAGCATACTAAATTTCTCTTGATCCGATTGAAGCTTGCTATACTTTGTAAATTCTTCCATTTCCAGCTTTCCAACATTACATATTCCAATTTCCCTTATTTTTCCCTCTTTTTTAATCTCAAGAAGCGTATCAATTACTTCTCCAGCAGGAGTAGTTCTATCAAGCCAGTGAATCTGATAGAGATCTATATAATCAGTGTTTAGTCTTTTGAGGCTTTGATCGATCTCATTCTTTATAGACTCTCTGCCTAAATACCTATATACAGGTTTATCGTTCTCCTGGAAAAAAAACGATCCTTTTTCTGTATCCCAAACTAAACCGCACTTTGTAGCCAAAACAACTTTGTCTCTCTTACCCTTTATGGCCTTCCCAACAATCTCTTCTGAAAGCCCCAAACCATAAGCAGGAGCAGTATCAATAAGATTTCCTCCGTTGTCAATAAAGGCTTGAATTGCTTTGATTGCCATCTCTTCGTCGGTGCCGCCCCAGGACCATCCGCCTATTGCCCAGGTGCCCATACCAATAGTTGAAATCATAATATTCGTGCTTCCTAAAGCCTTATATTCCATCAAATACACCTCAATTTATAATATTTCATATTAGTTTAACATTTTTTTTAAAATAAAAAAAAGTAGGATTTAAGCCCGACCAGAAAAAACATTTAACTAATATTTAATTTTTAACTTAGCCCTGCCATCAGCGGCTTCGATCTTTACTGTTATTTTTGCAAAAGATTCTTTAATACTTTAAATTTTTAAACTTTTTCAGCTACTTTGCTATGAACAAAATTTAATTGTTTTATAAAAAAATATCGATATTAGAACGATTGCGCCTAAGGCTGTCCAGAAATACTCAAACCCCATGCTTCTTATTAAAAATGATGACAATAGTGGGCCAAAAATACCACTCGATTGCCAAAACATATTCGCAATGCCTGTAACGCTGCCAGTATTTTGTTTGCCAATTAGAGTTAAGAAATTTGCTTGTATTGGAACCAGTGAAAACCTTGCAAATCCCATTAACAACGAAATAATTATTAACATAACAGTAGAAGTAGTAAAAGCAAAAGAAGCGGTTAAAATTGAATACAAAAGCAACATTAAAATCATTGTGCGCATTAACCCAAATTTATTTGTAATAAAACCAGAAATCGCAGATGAAAACAATCCAGCAAGAGCCATAGCTGAAAAAATAAAACCAGCTACCACCTTATCTATACCGATTGACACAAAATATTTATAGGCATACAAAACAATTGACCAATAAGAAAAGAAGAACAAAAAACCGGCTATAGATATTAAAATAACATTCTTATCTTTAATAACCGATAGGTCAACTTTCTTTTTTTGATAGTCAGTCTTTAGCGGATAAGACAAAATTGCAAATATTATGCTAAAAAATCCAGATAAAAAATAAATCCATCTCCAGCTAAAATATATTGCAATTGGAGCAATTACAATCCCGGCTGCTACAATAGCAAGAGGCCAGGCTATAGAATAGTAACCCAAATATATCGATCTATCTTCTTTGTAATAATAATTCATAATATTTATAGTCGCAGGATAAACCCAACCAGAGCTAAATCCCATCAAAAAACTTGCAACATATTCTTGTTCTATATTTAAAGCAAAACCTGACATGAAGGAAGCTATTGCCAAACCTATTAAAGAAAAAAAGACTATCCTCCCACCAGAATATTTATCAGATAAGAAGCCAGCTGGAATTTGAACAATAATATAACTGAAAAAATATATAGCGAAAACATGGGCATCTTGATTTATAGACGGCCTAAAGGGAACATAAACAGACAAGATGCTCCACGTAAGTCTGGTATAATAGCTCAGAAAAAATGCAACGCTTGCAATTAAAACTGGATAAAATTTCTGATGAAATGCATTCATTGAATTTGCAGTATTTTTTAGCCTTAACATAATACAAATAGCTTAGTTATAAATTCTAATTTGTCAATAAAATAAAATTAACAATCTAATCTTGCAGTATCATTTTTATACATAAAGAAGTCCTGAACATACAACAACTTTATGTAAAACTAAAAAGCCCATAAAACCTTTATATAAAGGCATTTATGAGCTTTTTTTATTTTATTTGCTGCAAAAGTCAGATTAACATTTTCCCAAAAATAGAAAAGGTCGGACCTAAGTCCGACCAGAATACTATTTAAATAATATCTATTACTTTACTTCGACTTTGCCGCCAGCAGCTTCAATCTTCGCTTTAATTTCAGCAGCCTCTTCCTTTTTAACCTTTTCTTTTACAGGCTTTGGCACAGTGTCAACAAGCTCTTTTGCTTCTTTCAAACCAAGAGCTGTAATCTCACGTACAACTTTCAATACGTCGATCTTCTTTGCTCCTACATCAGTCAAGATTACGTCAAATTCTGTCTGTTCTTCAACTTCTTCCTGTGGTGCTGCGGCAACTCCAGCAGCGACTGCGACAGGAGCAGCTGCAGTAACTCCAAACTTTTCTTCAAAAGCCTTAATAAGCTCTGAGAGCTCAAGTACGGTCATTTGAGATATTGCCTCTAAAATTTCTTCCTTATTTAAAGCCATTTTTATCCTCCTAAAATTTTACAAATTTATTTTATTTCATAAACGCATTTAGCTATATTCGTAATCAAGAAGCTTCTTTTTTATCTTTAAGAGCCTGCAGGGCATAAGCAAAATCTCTTGGCACTGCGCCAAGCACTCCCGCAAACCTTGACAAAGGACTTTGCAAAAGATACAAAACTTTCGACAAAAGTACTTCTTTGGATGGGATATCTGCAAGGGCTTCAACTTCAATAGCGCTAAGAGCCCTGTTTTCAATATATCCGCCCTTAATGGATCCTTTTTCAAATTCTTTTAAAGATGTCTTCAAAACTTTTGCAGCAGCACTAATATCGCCCTGCACAAAAAGAACTGCAGTTGGCCCAAACAATAGATCTTCAACCAAGTTCTTTTTACCAAGCTTTTCGAGTGCTATGCCAAGAAGAGTATTTTTAACTATTTTGAGCCTTGAGGATGTATCCCTTATCCTATCTCTCAATGCAACGCTCTCTTTAACGTTCATTCCCTTTAAGTCGATCAAAAAAACGGCTGATGAATTAGAGAGATCTTCTAAGATATTGTTTACAAGATTCTCTTTAGCTTTTCTTATCTGACTTATCATTATTTCACCTCCTTTCAAAGTTACTTAAATATAATTATGAATATACCCAGGCAAAGGTAATACCTGGGTATTAGCTTCCTTTGCCTCCGCAGGATTTACATTTATTACCTGCTTCTTGGGCCTATATTCAGTTTAACTTATTGTCTTAAAGATTTGCTTTCTTTACAGAGTCAGCGGCTTTGTTTGTATCAATCTTTACTCCAGGGCCCATAGTCGAAGAAACAGTAATGCTTTTCAAATATGTCCCTTTTGCAGCAGATGGCTTTGACCTTAAAATTGTATCCATAACGGCAGCAAAATTTGCAATCAAATCATCTTTTGAAAACGATACCTTGCCAATTGGTATGTGCAAAATACCAGTCTTATCAGTTCTAAGCTCCACTTTTCCTGCCTTAAACTCTTTTACTACTCTTGCTATTTCAAAGGTTACCGTACCTGTCTTTGGGTTAGGCATTAGCCCTTTAGGACCGAGAATTCTACCCAATTTACCAAGCGCGCCCATCATATCAGGAGTCGCAATAATCACGTCAAATTCAAACCAATTTTCTTGTTGAATCTTTTGAAGGATATCCTCAGCCCCGATATAATCAGCGCCAGCATCCTTAGCATCGTTAGCCTTTTCGCCTTTTGCGATAACTAAAATCCTTGTTTTCTTGCCTGTGCCAGCAGGCAAAGAGACAGTAGTTCTAATTTGCTGGTCTGCATGTTTTACGTCCAATCCAGTTCTTATAGATACTTCGACTGTTTCATCAAATTTTGCTTTTGCGCCACTTTGAACGAATGCAAGAGCAGCATCTGGATCATATTTTTGATTTCTATCAAAAAGATTTAAGGCTTCTGTGTATCTTTTACTTCGTTTTTGCATGCTATCCTCCTATCCTTCAATTACTTCTACGCCCATGCTACGCGCAGTGCCCTCTAACATTCGAACTGCACCTTCTACATTGTTTGCGTTCATATCTTTTAATTTCCCTTGGGCAATTTCAGCAAGTTTAGATCTTGCAATCTTTCCAACCTTCTTTTTGTTTGGCTCGCCACTACCCTTTTCAAGTTTTAAAGCTTCTCTGATCAAAACTGAAGCAGGAGGAGTCTTAAGGATGAAATCAAAACTTCTATCTTCATATACTGAAATTTCTACAGGAATAATGGTTCCTTCTTGAGATGATGTCTGAGCATTATACGCTTTACAAAACTCCATTATGTTAACGCCGTATTGGCCCAATGCAGGACCAACAGGAGGAGCAGGATTAGCCTTGCCAGCAGGCAGAGCTAACTTTACAATTCCAACAATCTTCTTTTTCTTTTTCTTAGGAGCAGCCATTTATTACAACCTCCATTAAATTAATCAAAATTAAACCTTTTCGATCTGACTAAGAGCAATCTCAGCAGGAGTGTCTCGACCAAAAAGATTTATAACAAGACGTACCGTTCCTTTTTCAGGAAATATTTCATCAATCACTCCAGTCTGCTCAGCAAATGGGCCTGAAGTGACCCTTACAACCTGACCTTTGTCAAATTCTACTCTTATTACAGGCTTGTCTGTTTTAGCGTACATCATAATTTTTTCCACTTCATCTGGACTAAGAGGTAAAGGCTTCTTTTTGCTGCTGATGAAACCCGTAACACCAGGAGTGGTCCTGACCAGGTTCCATGTAGCGTCATCAAGATCCATCTCCACCAATACGTAGCCAGGGAAAACCTTCTTTGAACTTTCTTTTTTCTGATGACCAATCATTTTGACTTCTTTTTCGACAGGGATAAGAACCCTCGTTATCCTATCTTCAAGACCCTCTCTCTGTGCTCTTACGAGTATCGCTTCTTCAACTCTTTTTTCATAATTAGAAAGAGTTGTTATTACATACCATTTAAGATTAAAATTTATATCTGTCATGAATTTGACCAATGTCCAAATGTTGATATTAAGAAATTAAAAATGGCAGTAAAGATAGCGTCAAGTGAACCCACAAAAAGAGCAATGATTAGACTAAATGCTAAAACAACTCCAGTAGCAGAAAGCACGGTCTTTCTATCAGGCCATGATATCTTTCTGGATTCAACTTTAATTTCAGAGTAAAAAGATCTTACCCTCTCTTTCAAATCGTTAAAAGACAGCAAATTACACCTCCAAGAGGTACTAAAAAATTAAAATAGCTTTTTGCTCCCACAACAGGCGATGTGGTTACGCAATAAAAATGGCAGGCCAGGCAGGACTTGAACCTGCAGCCCCCGGTTTTGGAGACCGATGCTCTGCCATTGAGCTACTGGCCTAAAACAAAAGCATTATAATACTATTTTGTTTCCTTGTGAACAGTATTCTTATTACACCTCGGGCAATACTTCTTCACCTGTAGGCGGTCTGGATCGTTGATCCTATTCTTCTGAGTGTGATAATTTCTTTCCTTACACTCTTGACACGCCAAAGTAATTCTTAATCTTTTTTCTTTTGCACCGGCCTTAGCCATACCAAAACCTCCATATACATTTCATAGACGGTTAATTCTATAATATTAATATAAAACTGTCAAATTTTACTTATTGAAAACACATCGAATACCATCAAAGTTTCTGCACTTGCTACAAGATATACAAGAAACCTTTTCTTGACCGTTCTTAAGCCTTGTGACCAGATCTGGCTCTCTAATAAATGGCCTGCTTAAAGACATAAAGTCAGCGACTCCACTTCCAATAATCTCATTCATCAAAGATAGCGACCTTATACCACCTACAATACTCATAGGAGAGCTGACATTTTTTCTTACAACTTTTGCTCTTTCTAAGAAATAGCCCTCATCTTCAATTTTCAAGATGTTTAGCCTATCAATTGGGTTATCCTTTGAGCCGACAGCGCCACCGCTGATTTCAATTAGATCTACGCCGTGCTCGTCGAGAAGCGTTGACACGCCGACAAGCTCTTCTATCCCTATATGGCCATCACCAGTTCCACCAGTAGAATTTAATTTTACAAAAATTGGATAATCTTTGCCAACAGCCGTTCTAACTGAGTCAATTATTTTAAGAGCAATTTTTGATCTATTTGCGATGCTTTTGCCAAATTCGTCCTCTCTCTTATTCGAATCAGAAAAAAGCGTTCTACACAAAAAGTACCCATGAGCCATATGAACGCAAACAGCATCTGCTCCAGAAAGCCTGACCCTAAGGGCTGCCTTTGTAAACGCATCTGTCAATACACTAATGTCATCTATATCCATAGTGTTGTGATCTATTGGCTCTAAATTATTTATAGCATCTTTATTTGTCTGCGCGCCCGCATGAGATATTTGAACAGCAAAAAGCGAACCGTTTTCGTGTATCATATCAGACATCTTTCTATAACCATCGATAAACCTGTCATCATCTATTCTATTTTGCTTTATCCCTGCTCTTCCCCTTGGAAACTCTACACAAGAATGCCCTGACATTATTAGACCTGTTCCGCCTATAGCCAAATCCTTATACAAAGATAGCTGCCTCTCAGAAATTGATCCGTCATCATTCCCAAGCCAATCATGTGTTGCAGATCTGATGAAACGATTTTTAAAATTTAAATTCTTAATCTTAAATGGAGAGAAAACATCCTTCATAATGTGTCCACCTCTCAAAGTAGTATCTCTTTAAATTATTATATATCCTTTAATAAAAAAAGCCTGCTTTCGCAGGCTTTTTAAGCTCAAACTGAGCTTTAATTAAAACCCTCAGCCACCGCTAAAACAACTTCCAGAGTCAGAATCATCTCCTGAACTATCAGAAGAAGAACAGTGGTTGACATGATAAACCTTTCTAACATTTTCTGAATTACAACTCGGACACGCTACCTTTCTGCCATCAGAAGAGGCAGGCAGATATATGTCAAAGTCTGCACCACAATCTTTACAAAAATACTCAAATATCGGCATTTAAACACCCCTAACTATTTATATATTTATCTTTGATTATATACCTAAAATCAAATTCTTTCAACATCTCTTCACCATATAGATATTCTACAAATTGAAAAGCAGATCTGCCTGTAAAGCTCCCTCCTCTTTGCACCCATTCCATGGCACTTTTATTTAAAATATCTTCATCGAGCTGTAATCCTCTTAACTTTGCATAATTCTTAACTATATTTAGATATTGTTCCTTGCTAAAAGATAAAAATGCAAGTCTAATGCCAAATCTCTCTACCAAAGAAATCATCTCTCTATAGGCATCATTTGCAAATCTTTCATTTACATCTTCTTCTTTTGCAAGGTGCCTTCTGTTTGATGTTGCATATATCAATATATTAGACGGTCTCTCTTCAATGTCGCCATCAAGAAGCGCTTTTAGGACCATCCAGGATTCTTCACCAATAGAAAAGGATAAGTCATCGAAAAATAGTATGAAATGATAGTCTTCCCCTCTTAGTAAGCCATAAAGGTGAGACAAATCATTTATTTGAGATTTATAGATTTGAATAATCCTTAAACCTTCTGAAAAAAACTTGCCAAGCATAGCTTTTACCAGGCTCGACTTCCCAGTACCTCTCTCGCCCCATAGGAGGACATCACTGGCAGGTAAATTTTTTACAAATTTGACAGTATTCTTAAGCAATATGCCAATCTGCTCATCAACTCCTAAAAAGTTGTCCATATCACAAAAACCGACATTATGTATAGGAGTCAATTTTTCATCTTTAAATCTAAAGGCAGCAACTTCTTTTAAGTCTTCCTTGAACGACATGTTAAAACCTCCTAAAAGCTGGAATAAAAACTATTTCTTAATTTAAAGTTTTCTAAATTAATTCTAATTTGTAATTTTTGATATGTAACTTATAATATTATTATTAAAGAAATTTTGGAGCTTAATTTTTACATTATTATTATAAACTATAAAATGTAGCCCTTTGGAGGAGATATGCCAAATTTAGTAAATGCAATGCTTAACCCTTCATTCTATCCGCATGAAGCCGAAATAAAGTTTATTGAAACACATATATCTTGTGTTTTTTTGACTGGAAAATATGCTTACAAAATAAAAAAGTCAGTTAACTTTGGTTTCTTGGATTTTTCCACTCTTGAAAAAAGAAAAAATTTTTGTGAACAAGAAATAAAATTAAATTCAAGAATAAACCCAAGTTTATACTTAGGCGTTATGCCCATTAGCTTAATAAATAGTTCATATGTTTTAAATTCATCTGAAAATATAGTGGAATATTGTATAAAGATGGTTGAACTGCCTCAAGACTCTCTAATGTCGAATTTATTAATTCAGAACAAGGTGTTTGAAGATGACATAAACAGGATCGCACAAAAGGTTGTACAATTTCATGACGCAGCAAATAAAATTAAAGACACCCAATTTGTTGACTCAATAAAATATAATTTAGAAGAAAATTTCAGCCAGACTGAAAATATTGTTGGTTGGCTAATTTCAAAAAAAAATTACAACTTGATAATGGATAATTCTCTAAACTTTTTTAACTCACACAAATCTGACTTTGAAGATAGAATGAAAAACGGCCTATTTGTAGATGGACACGGAGACCTACACTCAAAAAATATATCAATTATGCCAGATGACATATACATATTTGATTGTATAGAATTTAATGAAAGATTTAGAATTCAAGATATCTCGTCTGAGGTGTCATTTCTTTCAATGGACTTAGATTTCAGCAACAAAAGCGATCTTTCTGCTATCTATGTAAATACTTATCAGCAACTAAGTAAAAAGAACATATTGCCATACTTAGACTTTTTTAAATCCTACCTTGCTTACGTAAGAGGTAAGGTACTGTATTTTTCATTTATAAACGATCAGAAAAATAAAGACCTGGAAAACGCGATAAAAAGATATTTTAGACTATCTGCAAAATACTTTAACAATTCACTGCCTACCATATTTGTTATTTCCGGTCTCTCAGGAACAGGAAAGAGTGCTCTTGCAAAGAGGTTGAGTTCCCAGACAGATATAAAAAGGCTGTCGTCAGATGAGATAAGAAAAGAATTAGCAGGAGTTCCAAAACATGAAAGTGCAAAAGCTGATTACAACGCAGGAATTTATTCTCCTGATTTTACTAAAAATGTTTACAGTAGAATGCTTGAGCAAACAGAGAGAGAAATACAATCAAATAGATCTGTAATCTTGGACGCTACTTTTAACTCGGATGTATATAGAAACATGATCGTAGACTTAGCAAAAAAATTAGAAACGGATATGGTTTTAATTGAAAGAGAGGCTGACTTTGAAATTATTGCAGAGAGGCTGAAGAAAAGAGCCCTGAAGAGAAATACTTCAAGCGACGCTGATTTGGATATTTACAGAAGGCAATTGTCAGAATATAAACCATGGAACATATCTAAAGGTGTTACCTATGAGAAAATAGGAAACGTAGAAGATCTAAACGAGCTGAGCACTTTATTGGCGAAAAAATACCTTATGTTTGATCTCTCAACAAAGACCCAATAAAGCAAAAAAATAAATAACCTTTTGCTTTGAGAGGGAACAATCATTAAATTAGTGAAACTAATCCTCCGAATAATCTTCCTCCCAAGTCATCGTGGTATGCGTATAGGTGTCTTCATCTTTCACGCCTCTTTGAACCTCGGTAATGTGAGCGTGCTTGACCCTAAATGCTTGCAATATAAACTCTACTGCCTTCTCGGGCTGTGCCTTCTCTCCGCACGTATAGACATCTAATGCAGCATATCCATTTTCAGGCCAAGTGTGGACAGAAATATGCGATTCAGATACTACTACAACGCCACTAGTGCCAGATGGAAAAAATTTGTAAAAATGAACTGCCTTTACGTCCATATTTGCTACCTTTGCAGCAGCCAAAAAAATCTCTCTTGCTCTTACAGGATCGCCAATAATATCAGGATCACATCCTGAAGCCTCAACAATGTAATGCATTCCAATTGATTCCAATTCTCTACCTCCTATTTCAGATCACAAAAAGTGATTATATCACAATACAAAAAAATAATTAAAAAACTATAATTTATTACAAATATACTTACAGCACAAATAAGAAATAATGCTACCAAAGGCCATAGGTACAAATACTGCACTTCCGATACTTTGTGTATTATTAAATTCTTTTTTTGGAACTTCTTTAGAAAACACGACGTCAACTCCCGAAACTATATCGAAACTTTTAAGTCTTTTCCTTAGAGCTCTAGCAAGAGAGCAATTAGAAGTCTTAGATAGGTCTGCATAAGTTACTAGAGTAGGATCTATTCTGTTTCCTGCTCCAGCACTAACAACTACATATGCTTTATTGTAAAATTGTTTAATCAATAAAGCTTTAGCATCCAAATCATCTATAGCGTCAACAACTATATCAGGTTTAAAGTTTTCAATCTCAAAAATAACTTCTTGTGCTTTTTTTCGAGACGCTAAAGCACATGAACCGCTAATAGATTTCAATCTTTCTAAAGCCACGTCAACTTTAAGAAGTCCAATGTTGCCAAATTCGGCCAACACTTGCCTGTTAAGATTGGATAATTCAAATTTATCATCGTCAATAAGAAAAAAATTTTCAACACCCAATCTTGCAAGCGCCTCAAGTGCAAAACCTCCAACCCCTCCAAGACCACATATTACTACTCTTGAGTTTCTAATTCTATTAACGCAATCTTCACCCAGTAGTAGTGAAGTCCTCTGAAGCCTTAACTAAATCACGCCCTCTGCACTAAATTCTTCCAGGTGGCATATAAGGTTTATTGACAAGAGTTTAAATTCTTCATCAAATTCCAGAACATTTATCCCAGCATTTGCAAGCTTGAATTTCCAAAAAAAACTATATGGAAGGGAAAATATGTCCATCAAAATAACCCTTATTACGACGTCGTGAGTAACAAAAGCAATATCATTACCGCGATTGTTGTCAACCCATTCTTTAAATGCACTAGTAGCTCTTAGAGACACATCGTGCAAACCTTCTCCTTCTGGCATCTTTGCTTCATACGGACTTACTTTCCAGAAATTATAAATTTCTTTAAATTCCCTTTTTACCTCAGATACCAGTTTTCCTTCCCATAGTCCATGTGATATTTCTAAAAATCTATCGTCATAAAAGACTTGTAGTTTTTTTGGATAGAAATCAAGAATCGAGTTTGCAGTTTCTTTTGTTCTGCTAAGAGGAGAGGAAACCAGGATATCAAGAGGTATGCTAGAAAAATATTTTCCAAGCTTTCTTACTTGCTCAATACCTTTTGCAGAAAGCTCTATATCTTTTACGCCTTGATATCTGCTTTCTTTATTCCAATCGGTTTCGCCATGCCTTATTAAATATATTTTCATGAAAGATAAATTAACCTGAGCTCTTCTATATCTCCTCCGCTTATTAATTTCTCTAACACGCCATCATGAACATCAGAATCTACGCTAAGAATCATAACTGCAAGACCGCTTTTGGAATTTCTTCCAAGCTGCATGCCAGCTATATTAATCTTGTTTTCTCCCAAAACAGTTCCAAATCTTCCTATAATTCCAGGCTTATCCTTGTGTCTTGATATCAAAAGGTAACCTTCTGGAAAGGTATCAACACGGTAATCGTCAATGCCGATTATTCTTGGTTTCTGATCAGACAATATTGTCCCTGAAACAGATCTTACACCGCTATCGGTTATAACTTTAACAGTTATTACACTCTTAAAATCAACATCCTCTGACTCTTTAGATTCGGTATATTTAATGCCAAGGTCATTTGCCAATGGCAGCGCATTAACAAAACTTACATAATCGCCCTTTATTTTTCTTAAGTATCCTTTAAGAACGCTCACTGAAACAGGATTAATATTTTTCTTTGCAATATCGCCGTAGTATATGATTTCGATCTTATTGACTCTTTGTGAGACCATATCTTTAATAAATTTTCCAAGTCTTTCGGCAAGGTCAATCCACGGTAAAAGATCGTCAGAAACTCCCCTAAAAGCAGGCAAATTAACAGCTCCGTGAGGAACTCTTCCCTCAAAAAAAGTGATTACCTGTTCTACCACGTCAAGAATAACGTTAACCTGGGCTTCCGTTGTAGCTGCGCCAATGTGAGAAGTCAGAACTGTATTTTCAATTGAAATATAAGGATTGTCATTTGTAACAGGTTCTACCTCAAACACATCAGAAGCAACACCAGCTAAGTATCCAGATTTCAAAGCATCAGCCACAGCAGCTTCATCCACTACGCCGCCTCGAGCAGCATTTACTATATATGAGCCTTTTTTCATTAAACTAATTCTTTCTTTATTGACCAAGTGATAGGTCTCTTTTGTTTTTGGCACATGAACAGTTATTACATCTGCTTCTTTAAAAACATCATCAAGAGACATTAGAGAAATGCCCATTTCTTTTGCCCTATCGAAAGATATATAAGGGTCGAATCCAATAACTTTCATTCCAAAAGCCTTAGAGTATTTTGCTACGTTACTTCCAACCTTACCAAGGCCAATAATGCCTATCGTTTTCCTATACAGTTCATGCCCCGTAAATTTATTTCTTTTCCATTCAAGGTTTCTAATAGATCTGTCAGATTGAGGAATATTTCGAAGAAGAGATATGAGTAACCCGAATGTATGTTCGGCAGCTGAAATAATGTTTCCCTCAGGAGAATTTACAACCACAACACCATACTTTGTAGCAGCCTCGACGTTTATGTTGTCAACACCTACACCAGCTCTACCTATAATCTTAAGATTTTTTGCATTAGATAGAACCTTTTCCGTAATCCTCGTCGAGGATCTAATAATAATAGCATTATAATCAACAATAATTTCTGAAAGTTCATCTTCTGTAAGCCCAGTTTTTATATCCACCTGAAAGCCAGCGGATTCTAACCTTCTTATACCGAGTTGAGAAACTTCATCAGCCACCAATATTTTTTCATTCATTTACATACTCTCCTCAATAACTTTCTGTGCAGCCTTAACTGATATGCCTTTTTCAAATTTATAGCCTAATTTATCAAGAGTTAATTCAAGAGCAGCAAAAGTTGCAAATATTTCTGTTGCCCCTATAAATCCTAAATGGCCAATTCTAAATATTTTTCCTTTAAACTGAGATTGACCTCCAGCAAGAACAATACCAAAATCTTTTCTCATAATATTTATAATATCTTGAGGATTGATACCCTCAGGCACAAAAACACCCGTAACGACAGGACTTGCACAATTGTCATCTGAGACAAGTTTCAATCCAAGAGCCCTAACAGCGCTTCTAACTGAATCTCTGAGAACAATATGCCTCTTTTGAAAATTCTCAAGCCCCTCTTCAAAAATCATCTTTAAGGATTCTTCCAATGAAAAATACAACGAGATAGGCGCAGTAAAAGGAGGCTGTCCTTTTTTATATGATTCGTGATATTTTCTAACATCAAAATAAAATCTGGGCAGATTGGCATTGTTTGCCCTGTTAAGAGCCTCTTTAGATACTCCAAGGAGACTAATGCCAGGAGGACACCCAAACGCCTTTTGAGAAGCTGCCGCAACCACATCAACCTTCCACTTATCCATCTCAAAAGGGGCAGCTACCATACCGCTAATTGAATCTACTACGAACAGGGCTCCGTGTTCTTTTATGATTGGAGAAAGTTTTTCAAGATCGTTTAATATGGCAGTAGAAGTTTCGTTGTGTTGGACAAGAACTCCTTTGTATGTGCCCTTTGGATATTTTGAAAGATACTCTCTTACTTTTTCAGGATCAGAATATTGACCCCAAACGAATTCCAATACATCAACATTTAGTCCATATATGTTTGCAATTTGCACGAATCTCTGACCAAAATTGCCGTTGACCAAAATCAAAACTCTATCATCTCTACTGAAAAAGTTAGAAACGCATGCTTCCATAGCACCAGTTCCAACTGAAGCAAATATATATACTTCACCCTCATCAGTTTTAAAAATCTTTTTCAAGCCGTCAACGCAGTACTCATGAATCTTTTGAAAAATTGGTCCTCTATGATTTACCATAGGTCTTGAGTTAGCTCTCAGAATACGAGGTGGAACAGTAATTGGCCCAGGAATCATTAACATATGATTATCATTTAAAAAACGATCCATCTATTCCTCCCAAATTATCTCTTAGAGTATTGAGGTGCTTTTCTTGCTTTCTGTAAGCCGTATTTTCTTCTCTCTTTCATCCTTGAATCTCTCGTTAGAAGCCCTTTGGCCTTAAGTACAGCCCTAAGCTCTGGATTAAAAAGATACAAAGCCCTTGCAATTCCGTGTGAAAGTGCTCCTGCCTGGGAAGACACGCCTCCGCCAACAATTTTAGCCCTAACTTCAACTCTTCCTAAGATTCCAGCAGTTAAAAGCGGCTCATCTACGATTATCTGTAGGGTTTTTCTTGGGAAATACTCAAGATAATCTTTGCCATTAACTGTAATCTTGCCGTTATCAGTAGGGTATATTCTCACTCTTGCAACAGAAGTTTTTCTTCTGCCCAATCCCCAAACAAAAGCTTGTTCCTTAAGCTTCATCAAGTTCCTCCTTAATTGTTAATTAATGAATAGAAATAAAAATATTTTAGAAATCAAAATTCACTAATTTATGTGTAATTATTTATTGCTTAACTTATGCCTCGATCTTCAAATAGACAGGTTTCTGTGCAACTTCTTTATAATTTTCGTCCTTATAAATTTTCAGCTTGCTTAGCATTATTCTTCCAAGCGTTCCCTTTGGCAGCATTCCTTTAACGGCATGAAATAAAATAAACTCAGGTTTTTGAATCCTTAATTTTTTAAGGTTTACTGTTTTTAAATTACCAAGGTATTGTGAATGCCTGTAATACATTTTATCATTTTCTTTGTTACCAGTAACGACAATCTTACTGGCGTTAATTAAAACCACAAAGTCCCCATTATCAAAATGAGGAACATAACTGGGTTTATGCTTTCCTCTTAAAATCATGGCGATCTTGGTAGCTAAACGACCCAATGTATGACCATTTGCGTCAATCAACCACCATTGCTTATTCGAATTAGATATATTCGGAAATTCAGTTTTCATATCCTTCCTCCTAGATACTTTTTTAGAAAATTCATTATATTATGCACATTTTACAATGTCAACGAATGATGGCCCTTTAAAAAAACCGTCCAAGCCATTCGTAACAATATTTTTTGTGCACAAAGCACCAAGCACTTGTTCAAAATAACTTACTCCCCATAGATGTAAACCTCTTGGAGGAGCTTTATGCAGCACCAATCTTTTTTCACCTTCCAGGGCTTCTTTATAGTCATTCAAAAGACGCTTGCCTTGAGCAACCGCAACTGCTTCTCCAAACAAAAATCTAACTGTATGCCACAAAAAAGACGGTGCTTCTATTATAAAATACAAAAAATTCCCAATTACTATTGTGTTAGAGAAAATGACTGTTCCAAAATTCAATTTTCTGTCTGAAGAAAACCTCGAAAACGATTTAAAACAAAATCTATCAGATATTAGTGACAAGGGAACCTGCAACTCATCTGAGGATATATCTAAATGCCAAAAATATCTTGACAAGTGCGCAGGTATTTTCCCCTTTGCACAAACAGCATAAACATAAACCCTTGACTTTGCAGAAAATCTACTGTTGAAATCCTCAGGCATTATCTTTAACTCATTAATTCTTATATCATTCGGCAAGTGGAAATTCAAAATATTATGCAACTTTTCAATACTAAATGGACATTCTTTTAACTTAAAAGAGATAACTTGTCCAAGAGCATGAACTCCAGCATCAGTCCTTCCAGCAGGATTAACACAGATTCTCTCTCCAAAAATTTCTCTAAGTTTTTGTTCAATAACCATCTGTACTGTTCTAGATTCCTCTTGCATTTGAAAGCCGTGAAAATTAGTTCCATCATAGGAAATTATTGCTGCAACATTCATGATAAAAAAACAAAGATCGAGGCAAAAAAGCCCCGACCCACAAAAAAACCAATTGTCAAAATATTCAATTTAGGTTAAAAAACAAGTTCCAGAACTGCCATTTCAGCGCCATCGCCTTTTCTCGGTCCGATCTTGACAATTCTAGTATAACCGCCATTTCTTTCTCTAACAGGGTTCAACTCTTCGCTAAATAGCGATTTTAAAGCCTCTTTAGACTGCAAGTAAGAAAAGGCCAGCCTTCTGTTTGGCATAATATCTTTTTTTGAAATGGTTATAATGTGTTCAATGATCTTCTGGGCTTCCTTAGCGCGAGCCATAGTTGTTGTGATTCTTTTGTTAATAAAGAGGCTACAAGCCAAGCCTTTTAACAACGATTTTCTGTTAGAAATTGGCATGTTTAGTTTTCTGTGTGCCATTCTATGCCTCATATTAATCACCTCCATTTTCATCACTAGCTTTAAGTCGAAAGCCTTTGGAAAGCAAAATTTCTTCAAGCTCATCCAATGATTTCTTGCCAAAACTTGGTACATTTAATATGTCTTCACGCGTTCTTGAAATCAAATCGTTCAACGTAGAAATGCCAGATCTCTTAAGAACATTTGCAATTCTCGTTTGTAATCCAATCTCCTCAATAGATTGCTCTAAGTCCACTCTAGATTGCGATTTTAAATAAGAGTCTCTTTTTGGCTCTTTATACTCGGCACCAGGCTTTTCTGAGTCAAAAAATGTGCCGTACTCTACAAATATTCTAAAATGAGATATGAGCTCTTCTGCTGAAATTTTCAATGCATTAATAGGCTCAATGGTTCCATTGGTCCAAATCTCAAATATTAGTTTATCCCAATCGGTCTCTTGTCCAACACGTGTAGATTCAACAGAATAATTTACTCTTGTAACAGGCAAAAAGTTTGCATCTAAAGGAATGCTTCCAGGAGATAGCCAACGAGAATTTTCTCTCATTTTCTCAATAGAGATATATCCCTTGCCTTTTTTAACGGTAATTTCAACCTTCAATTCACCATTCTCTTCCAAAGTAGCTAAATATAGATCCTTGTTAACAATTTCTACCTCAGCGTTTGGTTGGATATCAGATGCCTTGACTATCTTGGGACCTTTCACATCAAGAATTAGCTTCCTTGTTTCCTCCTCAGGGACATCGGGTGAAATAATAATAGCCAATTTTTTTATATTTAAATGAAACTCCAATATGTCTTCAACCATCCCAGGCAAAGTCATATATTCATGAGGAGCATCATCCACCCTTATACCAATTACCGCACTACCTGGAATAGATGTTAAAAGAACTCTTCTGATTGCGTTGCCAATGGTGGCTCCATAACCAGGTGAAAGGGGTTCCAAAACAAATTTACCATATTTACCGCCATTGTCAGTTTCAAATTGTTCTTTTATTTCAAGCTTATAATTTTCCTTTGATCCGAACAAAGGACGCCTCCTCTTCTATCGAGAATAGAACTCGATAATTAGATTTTCTCTGATAGGTGCATCAAGTTCTTCACGTTGAGGAAGTCGATCAAATTTGATTTCTAATTTATCATAATCTACAAATATCCATGGGGCAGGAGTTCTTTCCTTTATGACCTCAACAAATTCTGAACCAAAAAGTTCTTTACTATTTTCCCTCGCAGAAACAATATCTCCAGGTTTCACACGATAAGAAGGTATATTTACGCGATGACCGTTAACGTTGAAGTGACCATGAGAAGCCATTTGTCTTGCTTCCTGACGACTTGATGCAAATCCAGCCCTAAATAAAACATTGTCTAGCCTTCTCTCTAACAAGAAGTAAAGATTGTCTCCTGTCACGCCACCCATTTGTTCTGCAAACTCAACATATCTTCTAAATTGTCTTTCGCCGATTAAACCGTAATAACGCTTCATCCTCTGTTTTTCTCTTAAACGCAAACCATACTCTGAGGTTTTTACACGGGTGTTAATATGCATGCCCGGAGGAGTTGGACGCTTATCAAAAGCACACTTTTCAGATAAACACCTATCACCCTTTAAAAATAGTTTCATGCCCTCTCTTCTGCAAAGCCTACAAACAGGGCCAGTATATCTGCTCATTATTTTTACCTCCTATACCCTTCTACGCTTAGGTGGACGACACCCATTGTGAGGAATAGGTGTGACATCCTTAATCATCTCAATTGACAGACCAGCAGCCAACAAGGAACGAATAGCAGTTTCTCTGCCAGGACCAGGACCTTTTACATATACGTCGATCTGTTTCATTCCATGATCCATTGCCTTTTTAGCTACAACTTCTGATGCCAGCTGAGCAGCGTAAGGAGTTCCTTTTTTGGTTCCTTTAAAGCCAGCAGTTCCTCCACTGCCCCAGGATATTAATGCACCCTGTTTATCTGAGATTGCGATAATAGTATTGTTGAAAGTTGAATGAATATGAGCTATCCCATATAGAATATTCTTCTTTTCCTTTTTTCTTACTCGGGTTTGTACTTTACCCTTTCTTGCCAACTCAATACCTCCTTTTTTAATTAGCGAATTTCAAAATTTAGACAATTAAACATATATCTATTTTTTCTTCTTTGCTCCGATTAAACGCTTTGGACCTTTTCTAGTCCTTGCATTTGTCCTGGTTCTTTGACCGCGGACTGGCAAACCTCTCCTGTGCCTAAGGCCTCTAAACGCTCCAAGATCGATCAATCTTCTTATGTCTTGGGCTACGTCTCTTCTAAGATCGCCTTCTACTTTATAATTTTTCTCTACTTCATCTCTGAGCTTTATGAGTTCCTCTTCAGTCAGCTCTTTTATTCTCTTTTCGGGATCTACACCTGTTACGTTAAGAATTTTAAAAGCGAGCGGTCTGCCTATCCCAAAAATATAGGTTAATGCAACCCAGGCCTTTTTGTTCTCAGCTAGGTCAACTCCAGCAATTCTAGCCATTAACTAACCTCCTTATCCTTGTCGCTGTTTATGGCGAGGATTTTCACAGATTACTCTTACTATTCCCTTGCGCTTAATAATCTTACACTTTTCACATATCTTCTTTACTGATGCACGAACCTTCATATCGGCCTCCTATAGCAAAATTCTATTTCATTCTATAAATAATACGACCTCTTGTAAGATCGTAAGGAGAAAGCTCTATTTTAACACGATCGCCAGAAACAATTTTAATAAAATTCATCCTCATTTTTCCAGAAACATAAGCCAAAACTCTATGCCCAGTCTCAAGCTCTACTCTAAACATTGCATTTGGCAAAGCTTCCAAAATTATGCCTTCAACCTCAATAGCCTCTTCTTTAGCCAGTTTCATCACCCCCCCAAGAGGAAAGGATTGCTGGTCCATCTTCAGTGACAGCAACCATATGTTCAAAGTGAGCAGAAAGGGATTTGTCTTTCGTGGACACAGTCCAACCATCCCTTGAGAGAATAACTTCATAGGTGCCTATGTTAATCATTGGTTCAATACAGATTGTCATCCCATCGACCAATTTAAGCCCGTGACCGTAAGTCCCAAAGTTCGGGACACATGGATCCTCATGGACACTCCTACCAATTCCATGACCAGAAAGCTCTCTAACAGGAGAAAATCCAAATGCTTCTACATATCTTTGGACTGCCGCGCCAATGTCAGAGATATGACCTCCAATAACAGCTTGATTTATCCCCGCATAAAGAGATTTTTCAGTCACATCTAAAAGAAGTTTGGCATCGCTTGAAATGTTCCCAACTGGATAGGTTTTCGCACTATCTCCGCACCATCCATCAACAATAGAACCGACATCAATTTTCAAAATATCTCCTTCTTTAAGTATCCTCTTCTTAGAAGGGATGCCGTGTACAACTTCGTCGTTAATTGACGTACAAAGTATAGCAGGAAAAGGTTTTGCTGAGAAATTTGGCTTATAATTCTTAAAAGCTGGAAGAGCTCCTTCTCTTTCAAAAAAGACCTCGGCAAACGCTTCGAGCTCATATGTAGAAATACCTGGTTTAACAATGTTAGATATTTCACATAAAATTTTGCCAACAACTCTGCCAGCTTTTTTTAATGCCTTTATTTCATCTTTTGACTTGATTAAATTCTTTCTATTTAACAAGATGCTCATATTGTTTGGCCATCAACTGCGCTTGAATTTGTCTTATTGTGTCAAGTGCTACACCGACCACAATAAGAAGAGCAGTCGCCCCTAAACCCCTAAATGTAGTTACTTTTGTCAAAAGTTCAGATAAAGCAGGAATTAACGCTATCAAGCCTAAGAATAAGCCGCCAAGAGTAGTAATCCTTGTTAAAACCTTATCAAAATACTCAGAAGTCGGCTTGCCTGGTCTGATACCAGGGATAAAGCCTCCATACTTTTTTAAGTTTCCTGCAAGCTCAACTGGATTATAAATAATTGCTGTGTAGAAAAACGCAAAAAATATAATTAAGAGAAATTCAATGAAATTATACAAGATTGAATCTGGAGAAAACAAAGTTGACAGGTAAATCGCAAGATTCTGTACTGATGGAACTCCTCTCAAAAAACCAAAAATAGTATTAGGCAGCATCAATATAGAAACAGCAAATATGATTGGCAATACGCCTGCGGTATTTATTCTTAATGGCAGATAAGATGTCTGCCCTCCATAAACTTTTCTGCCTACAACTTTTTTGGCATAATGGATTGGAACCTTTCTTTCAGCCAATTGAATCCAGACAATTGCAACTATTGCCAAACAAAAGATTGCAAATAATGCGATAACTTGAATCAGATTTATGTCGCCGATCATTAAGAGAGAAAAGGTTTGACCAAAATACAAAGGCAATCTTGAGATAATGCCTATAAAAATTAAAAGTGACGCACCATTTCCAATACCTCTTTCAGTTATCAACTCACCCATCCACATTAGAAAAACAGAGCCAGCTGTTATTACTATGATAGTAGTTATCGTGTTAAACATTGTAAATACAGGAATAGCGGAAGAAAGAACATAGCTCATACCGATAGCTTGAAGGGCTGCAAGTACCACAGTTAAATACCTTGTGTACTGTGCCAAAGCCTTTCTACCAGACTCGCTTTCTTTTTGCATAGCCTGCATTTTTGGAACAATAGGTGTCAAAAGTTGAACAATAATTGATGCGTTAATATATGGAGTTATACCCATTGCAAAAATTGAAAACTTGGCAAGTGCACCACCAGAAAACAGGTCCAGAAAACCTAAGATTCCTGATTGCTCTATTATCCTGGATAGCAATTCGTGGTTAACTCCGGGAACAGGAATATGGGTTCCAAACCTAAATAAAACAATCATTAATATCGTAAAAATTACTTTATTACGTAGATCCCCAAAGTTCATTGCTCCCATAAAACTATCTAACACGACAACACCTCTACGGTTCCACCAGATTTTTCAATTTTCTCTTTGGCGGAAGAACTAAACTTATGTGCTTTAAGATTTAAAGGAACATTTATTTCGCCATCACCTAAAATTTTTATCAAGGCATTTTTGCCTACCCAGCCTTTTTCATACAAAAGCTCAGGGGTTATAACAGTTCCAGGTTCAAAGTCAGCAAATCTTGAGATATTTATCACTTCATAATTCTTCTTAAATAAAAGATTCTTAAAACCTTTCCATTTTGGAAGACGCCTATATATAGGAATTTGACCGCCCTCAAAACCAGGTCTTACTCCTCCACCTGAGCGAGAATTTTGGCCAGCCTGACCCTTTCCAGAAGTCCTGCCGTGCCCTGAGCTCCTACCTCTGCCCAACCTCTTAGGTTCTTTTGTAGAGCCAAAATTTGGTTTAAGATTTGACAAACTATTCATTTATTGCGACCCCCCTTCTCATTTTTGAGAAGAGAATTGAACTGTTAATATCTTCCAAGCCCTTAATGGTCGCCATAACGGTATTAAGAGCATTGGTAGAACCTATAACTTTTGTAAGCACATCCTTATATCCAGCAAGTTCAAGGATTGCACGAACAGTTGCGCCTGCAATAATTCCCGTTCCAGGAACTGCAGGTCTTAATATTACATTAGATGAACCAAATCTAGACTGTATGAAAACAGGTATAGTTTGACCTCTCATAGGAACATCTATAAGATTCTTCTTAGCCTTCTCTACAGCCTTCCTTACAGCAGAAGGAACTTCTTGGGCTTTACCTATACCAATTCCAACCTTGCCATCACCGTTGCCAACTATGACAATAACTCGAAATCTTAATCTTTTACCGCCAGCAACGACTCTGGCTACTCTTCTTACTTCAATAACACGCTCTTGAAGAGTTACATCTTCTAAAGAGTGTTGAGATTTATTTAACATATTTCCCTCCTCATTAGAACTTTAATCCTGCTTCCCTTGCAGCGCCTGCTAACATAGCAACACGACCATGATATTTATATCCTGCTCTATCAAAAACTACTTTATCTATACCTTTTTCAAGGGCCCTTTTGGCAATAAGCAATCCAATGGACTTTGATTTCTCTTTTTTATCACCAGATAAAGAATTTTTTATCTCAGGATCTAATGATGAAGCGCACACAAGAGTTTTGCCATCAACATCATCAATAATCTGTGCATAAATATGATTTAGACTTCTAAAAACAGAAAGCCTTGGCCTTTCTTTAGTGCCAAAAACAGTTTTACGAGTTCTTTTTTGTCTTAATTTTTTACCGACTAATCTTGTTTTCTCTTTTATCACAATATGCCTCCTTTATTTCTTCGATCCAGCTTTACCGGGCTTCAGATGTAGAATCTCGCCAATATAGCGAATACCCTTGCCCTTATAAGCATCAGGAGGAAGAGATTTTCGAACATTTGCTGCAATTTGGCCCACAAGCGCTTTGCTATTACCCTTCACCCAAATTTTATTATTTCCCTCAAGCTCAAATTTAATTTCTTGAGGAGGAACAAATTCCACAGGGTGCGAATGTCTCAGTTGCATTACAAGCTTGCTACCTTGCAGCTGGGCCTTATAACCAGTTCCCACCAATTCAAGACCTTTTTTGAATCCCTCAGATACACCTGTAACCATATTTGCTATTAAACTTCTAAAAAGTCCATGAAAAGCTCTTGCTCTTTTAGAATCGCTTTTCCTTAGAACTTCGAGTTGATTATCATCGATCTTAACCTCTAATTCTGGTGGTAAAATTTGACTTAATTCACCCAGAGGTCCACTTACTTCTACTAAATTCACATTGATATTAACGTTAACCCCTTTTGGGATAACAATCAATTTTTTTCCGATTCGAGACAAAGTCAATCACCTACCTTCTTATGAAAAATAAAACTAAAATAAGATTGGAAACTATTAATCTCATTCATCGCAAAACTTTTATTTACCAAACCATGCAAAGCAATTCTCCGCCAATTCCTTCTTTTCTTGCTCTGTTATCGCTCATTATGCCTTGTGGAGTAGAAAGAATTGCCAGACCAAAACCGCCCAAGACTCTTGGAATGTCATTTTTGCCAACGTAAATCCTGAGTCCTGGTTTACTAACCTTTTTTACGTCTCTAATAACTCTTTTACCGTTAATATATTTAAGTTTTACTCTTAAAATATCCTGCGGATTAGATTTAATTCTTTCAAAACCCTCAATAAAATTCTCCTGTTTTAAGATGAGTAAAATAGCCTCTTTCTCTTTAGAAGCAGGAAAACTAAAAACATCTTGTTTTGCATTATTTGCATTTTTTAACCTTATTAACATATCGGATATCGGATCAGTATGCATATAAACCTCCTTACCAGCTCGCTTTCCTAAGACCAGGTATTACACCTTCATAAGCCATTTTCCTTAGACAAACCCTGCATAAACCAAATTTACGATAATATGCATGCGGTCTCCCACACAAAAGACAACGATTTTTTTCTCGAGTTGAAAATTTTGGTGGCTTTTTCCAAGTTTCTAACAGACCCTTTCTTGCCAACTATTTCACTCCTTCTCTAAGATAAACTTTTAAAAATGAAATCATTTTTTGATTAGCTCTTTCTAAATGGAAAGCCAAGCGCGCTAAGCAATTCCTTAGCTTCCTTATCAGTATTAGCAGTAGTTACAATGGTGATATTCATCCCTCTAACCTTGTCAATCTTATCATATTCAATTTCGGGAAAAACAAGTTGCTCATTTAAACCAATAGTTAAGTTGCCTCTGCCATCAAAGTGATCATCAGAATACCCTTTAAAATCTCTTATTCTCGGAAAAGCAATATTAAAGAGTTTGTCAAGAAAATAGTACATTCTTTGACCGCGCATTGTAACCTTAAGACCAATTGGCATACCTTCCCTAATTTTAAAAGCAGCAATAGATTTCTTTGCCCTTCTAATAATAGGTTTTTGACCACTAATAATCTTTAGATCGTTTGTTGCTGCGTCGACTGCCTTAGCGTTCTGTACAGCCTCACCCAAACCAATATTGATAACTACCTTAACTGGCTTTGGGACCTCCATAATATTATTATATGAGAACTTGTCCTTAAGGTAGGTAGTTACCTTTGAATCATATAGATCTTTTAACCTTGAATTCATAAATGCCTCCTAACCGAACACTTCATTACAATGTGAACAGTAACGATGCTTATTGCCCTCAGAATCAATTTTGTGTTTGATTCTTGTTGGTTTCTTGCACTTAGGACAAATTAACATTACTTTACAGATTGCAAGAGGAGCAGGAATTTTTTGAATACCGCCGCGACCTTTAGCATTAGGCTTTGCATGTTTCGTCACAATATTCATACCTTCAACGACAATCATATTTTTAACAGGAATAGACCTTATTACCTTGCCCTGTTTTCCTTTGTCCTTGCCAGACCGTATGAGGACAGTGTCACCGTTTACAACGCTTGGCTTAATTTTTGAAATTATATTGTTTTTCATAAGACCTCCGGAGCCAAAGAAATAATTTTCATATAATTTCTGTCTCTAAGCTCTCTTGCTACCGGACCAAACACCCTGGTACCCCTGGGGTTTCCTTGGTTGTCAATTATCACAGCAGCATTATCATCAAATCTAATTACAGACCCATCTGCCCTTTTGATTTCTTTATGGGTCCTAACTATAACAGCCTTAACTACATCTGATTTTTTGACCATTCCATGAGGTTGAGCCACTTTTACGACAGCAACAACTACATCGCCAACGCCAGCATATTTGCCCAAACTCTTTCCCATGACTCTAATTACCATTGCCTTTTTAGCACCTGTATTATCAGCAACATTAAGTCTCGATTGAACGCAAAGCATCTTTATCTTCCTCCTTGCTTGAAACAATTTCTACCAGACGCCAATTTTTCTCCTTGCTAATTGGCTTACACTCCTCAATTATAACTGTATCTCCGACTTTACATTCGTTTAATTCATCATGAGCTTTAAATTTAGCAAAAACTCTAATTGTTTTCTTGTAAAGCGCATGTTTTTCATTTTCAACGACTCTTACCAATACAGTTTTATTCATTTTAGTAGAAATTACATCGCCTTTTAAACGCTTTTTCATTATCTGATACCTCTCTTCTTTTCGGCTAAGAGGGTTAAGATTCTAGCAATCCTTATTTTTACATCACTAATATTGGAAGTATTAGTTAACTGTCTGGTTGCCTGTTGAAACCTAAAGTTAAACAACTCACGCCTAGCCTCTAAAAGTTTTTTTTCTAAATTTTCGACATCCATAGAAGATAATTCTTTCACTTCTTCAGAATCTTTATAGCTCATGAGTTGTCACCACCTTTGTTCGCCTCTATTATCTTTGTCTTGATAGAAATCTTATATTGTGCTTGTTTAAGGGCTTCTCTTGCTACAGATGGTTCGACGCCTCCGCCAACTTCGTACATAATCTTGCCAGGATCCACTACTGCCATCCATGTTTCTGGAGATCCTTTTCCTCCGCCCATCCTAACCTCTTCTGGTTTTGATGTAACTGCTAACTGAGGAAAGATTCTAATCCAAACTTTGCCAACCTTTTTAAAACTCCTTGCTAAGACCCTACGAGTTGCCTCTATTTGATTGGCAGAGATAAATCCACCTTCCATAGCGACCAAACCATAATCTCCGTGTAACAGTTCTGTACCTCTTTTAGCTACTCTCCTTGGATGAAAAAGATGAGGTTTTCTCCACTTTGTCCTTTTAGGCATCAACATGACTAATTTCTCCTTCCTCTAAGGGTAAATTAGCTTGTTTCGCGGTAGCAGGAGAAGGTAGGATTGAAGCAGCGAACTTTGCATGCTCTGCAAAATCATTAACATAAAGCCAAACTTTTACGCCAATTAGACCATATATGGTATGTGCCTCAGCAAATCCATAATCTATATCGGCTCTCAATGTTTGAAGAGGAACTCTTCCCTCTCTTAACCATTCGCTCCTTGCAACTTCAGCTCCGCCAAGTCTGCCGCCAACCATAATCTTTATACCTTTAGCGCCAGAACGTCTAGATCTAAATATTGCCTGCTTCATAGCCCTTCTAAATGTAACACGTCTCTCTATCTGAGCGGCTACGTTTTCAGCAATTAATTGTGCGTCGAGATCTGGCATTGGAATATCCTCAACATCAACATCAATATTTGTCTTAAATTCATCTACAAGTTTTTTCCTCAATACTTCTCTGCCTTGGCCACCACGACCAATAACCATTCCTGGTCTTGCGGTCTTTACAATTACTTTGACTTTATCAGTTCCTTTTGATCCTCTTCTCTCAATTAAAACTTTTGAGACGAAGGCATTGCTAAGTTCTTTTTTCACAAATTTTCTAATTTTATAATCCTGCACAAGTTCAGGACCAAACTTTGATTTTGGGGCAAACCAATGAGTTATATGATCTTTGGTTATACCAACTCTTAATCCATTTGGATGTACTTTTTGACCCACTTATTTTTTACCTCCTTTTTGCTTAGAATCAGCATTAGACACAACTACGGTAATGTGGGAAGTTCTCTTTAAAATTGGAAAGGCACGACCATATGCTCTTGGCGTAAACCTCTTCATACTTGGTCCCTTATCAGCTACAGCTTTCAAAACAACAAGCTCTTTTCTATCGAGATTAAAATTGTTTTCTGCGTTGGATACGGCTGATTTCGTAACTTTATAAAGAATGCGCGCTGCCTTATGAGGCATAACGCTTAAACTATTTAAAGCTACGTCAACCTGCTTACCAGGAAGCAAACGAATAATTTCTTGCACCTTTTTTGGTGATATTCGAACATATTTTGATACAGCTCGAACTTCCATAGTTTCCTCCTATACCTAAATATCAAGAACGCTCTGTGCTATGGCCAGGATGACCCTTAAAAGTCCTTGTTGGAACAAATTCTCCCAAACGGTGGCCAACCATAGCCTCAGTCAGATAAATTGGAACGTGTTTTTTCCCATTATGTATTGCAAAAGTATGGCCAACCATCTCAGGAATAATCACAGATGCTCTTGCCCAAACTTTAATAACTTTTTTTTCTCCTGTTTTATTCATCGCATCCACTTTCTTCAAAAGCTTTGGATGGACATAAGGACCTTTTTTACTTGAACGCCCCATAAACTATCCTCTCCTTATGCAAATCATTATTTATTCCTTCTTCGAATAATATATTTATCAGAAGACTTATGTTTTTTCCTTGTCTTATAACCCAAAGTTGGCTTTCCCCAAGGGGTCAAAGGACCTGGATGCCCGATAGGAGACCTACCTTCACCGCCGCCGTGTGGGTGATCTACAGGGTTCATTACTGAGCCTCTATTGTGAGGTCTTTTGCCAACCCATCTTTTTCTTCCAGCTTTGCCCAAGGTAACGTTTTCGTGATCTAAGTTGCCCACTTGACCAATTGTAGCCTTACAACTGCTATTAATAAGTCTTACCTCGCCAGAAGGCATCCTTAAACTCACAAGGTTTCCTTCCTTAGACATAATTTGAGCCCCTACTCCGGCAGCTCTTATTAACTGAGCCCCTTTACCAGGATAAAGCTCAACATTGTGAACAACAGTGCCTAAAGGAATATATTTAAGTTGTAAACAAGAGCCTACCGTTATATCAGCCTCTGGTCCAGAAAGTAAGATTTGGCCAATCTTAAGACCATCGGGTGATATGATATATCTCTTTTCGCCATCTTTATAACTTAAAAGAGCAATTCTAGCGCTACGATTTGGATCGTATTCGATGGAAACAACTTTTGCGTCTATGCCATCTTTATCTCTTTTAAAATCTATTTCGCGATACAAACGCTTGTGTCCACCGCCACGAAATCTTGATGTCACTCTTCCGAAATTGTTTCTTCCGCCAGTTTTCGTCAACCCTTTTACAAGTGATTTTTCTGGCTTATCTTTAGATAGATCATCGAAAGAAGAAACAGTCATAAATCTTCTACTTGCAGTATATGGTTTATAACTTTTAACAGGCATATTCTATAACCTCCCTATTGAACGCCTTCAAAAATCTCAATCTTGTTTCCAGGCATTAGAGTTATTACGGCCTTCTTAAAAGAAGAGGTTAGACCAGCATTTTTTCCCATTCTTTTAGGTTTACCTTTAACGTTAATTACCTTTAAATCCTTAACTTTTACTTTAAAGATCTCTTCAATAGACAATCTAATAGAAGTCTTATTTGCATCTTTACTTACAATAAAAGTATATTGATTAAACTTTCCAGCCAAATCTGTACTCTTTTCAGTAACTACAGGTTTAATTACGTAACGATATGGATCAAACATTCCCAATCACCTCCAGGTCTGCAAACACTCTAAAGCCTCTGGGGTCATAATAACCCTTTGTGACCAAAGAATATCAGCTACCTTCAAATTATTCACATCGACAATCCTAAAATTTGGGAGGTTCGTAAAAGCACGTATAACATTCTCAAAATAGTCATCTATAACGATCAAACTTTTACAATTTTCTCCAGGAAGCTTCGTCGAAAAACTAAAAGCATTTTTAACTTTAGGTTCGATTGTGGAAAAGTTTTCTACCACGATAAATCTGTCTTGATCTATGAGATTTTTAATTGCAATATTTCTCGAAAGCTTTTTCACCTTTTTAGGAAGATCGAAATTGTATTTTCTTGGCTTTGGACCAAATGTTATGCCACCCTTTCTCCAGATAGGAGAACGAATTGATCCATGTCTGGCTCTACCGGTGTGCTTTTGGGCGTATGGCTTTTTGCCGCCTCCGCTTACTTCTCCACGAGTTTTCGTGCATGCGCTGCCAGATCTCATTCCAGAAAGTTCTCTAATAACCTGCATATAAACTACATGCGAGTTATCCTTAGTTTCACTCAAATATGAATCGAGCTCTCTAAGCTTGTTCCCTTCTAAGTCATATACAGAAATCATACATTTCCTCCTTTGTACAGGACAACAAAGGAATTTTTATGGCCAGGGACAGAACCTCTCAAAACTATAAGGTAATCCTCAGGCATAAGATCCATAACAGCTACATTTTTTACTGTTATTTTGGTGTTACCCATATGTCCTGGCATCTTTTTCCCTTTTATAATCTTGCTCATTCCTGTACCTACTCCTGTTGAACCAACTTTTCTGATATTCTTTGAGCCGTGGCTCATTGGTCCTCTATGGAATTTCCACCTTTTAATAGTTCCAGCCGTCCCAAAACCTCTTGTTACACCAGAAATATTTAAGCTCTCGCCAACAGAAAACATTGAAAGATCCAATGTATCTCCCACATTCAAGCTATCATTTTGGAATTCAACAATCTTCTTGTGTGGCTTTAAAGAAGATTTTTTAAATAGCCCTAATTGAGGTCTGTTCAATTTCTTCTCAGGGCATTCCTGAAAGGCTACTCTAATTGAACTATATCCGTCTCTCTCTATTGTTCTTTTATCAGCAACAGTTCCTTTGATAGCCTGTATAACTGTGACAGGCACTACACCAGATGGTGTAATGTAGTTTGTCATTCCTAATTTTTTTCCAATTAATCCCATAAACATCTTGCCCATTACAAGTTTTCCTCCTCTCTTACACCTTTACCTCTATGTCAACTCCTGCAGGTAAATCAAGGTCTCTTAAAGCATCCATAGTTCTCGGTGTAGGATCAACTATATCAATCAACCTTTTGTGGGTTAAAACCTCAAAGTGTTCCTGTGAATCTTTATCTATGTGAGGCGATCTGATAACACAAAACAGCTCACGTCTTGTCGGAAGAGGAATAGGGCCCTGTACTACAGCGCCTGTTCTTTGAACGGTATCAACAATTCTCTTCACTGATTGATCCAAAGTTCTGTGGTCGTAAGATTTTATTTTAACTCTTATTTTTTGACGCATCATTATCACCAAC